>CBFDBV010000255.1:0-7034 GCA_965603135.1 uncultured bacterium | reverse complement strand
GAAGGAGCCTGCGAGGGTGATGATGCGAGGGAAGCTGACGCTGATGATACTGGCGCCGGTCTGTGCTGTGGCGTATGCCGCCGAGGACGGCGCGAACCTGCTGGGCAACGCCGGCTTCGAGGAGACCGATGAGAAGGGCTGGGCGAGGGGCTGGGAGATCTGGCCCACGGCACTGCCCGAGGCCGGCGCTGTAGCCATTGACGGCGAGGTCGCGCACAGCGGCGGGCACTCACTGCGCCTTGCGCACAAGCGGGCGACGAGCTACACGCGGGCCCAACAGGTCCTGTCGGTGGAGCCTAACACTCGCTACCTGTTCACCTTCTGGGTGAGGGCCGACGACCTCCAGCTCGGCGACGGGAGCCAGGGGGCGCGGCTCTACGTTGAGAAGTCCACGGGCGACCGGGCCAGCGCCAAGCAGTACGGGAGCTTCGAGTGGAAGCAGGTGCGACTTGGGCCGATCGACTCGGGCAACGCCACCAGGTTCACCGTGATGTGCTATCTGCACCGCGCCACGGGCACCGTCTGGTTCGACGACATCACCTGCCTGAAGGTGACCCCGCAGGTCGAGAAGGAGCTTGCCCGCGAGCATATCTACCAGCGCCTGAACGCGGAACTCGATATCGCCAGGAGCGCCGCCACGGAGGCCGCCGACGAGAAATGCCTGGCGACGCTGGCCGGCATCGAGGAGCGCATCCTGAAGGTCGAGGCCCCCGAGGAGCTTGACTACCGGGCCGGCCCGCCGTACTTCGGACTTCATGCCGAGATCTTCGACGCGATGGCGCGCGTGAACGCGCGCCGGCTGCCGGAGGGAACAAGGCTGGCCGCCTGGGTCAGTGATCCCTTCGAGACGATGCCGGCCCTGGGGCTGGTCCCCGAGGAGAGCGAACTCGCTGCATCGGCGTTGATGGGGCGAGAGGAGCGAGAGCAGCTCGCCGTCACGCTGTGCAACCTCACGGACGAGCCGCTGCCCGTGCAGGTGGCGCTCGGCGGCTTCGCGGGAGACCGTGCACCCGGCGCGCTCCTGCGCGAGGTCTTCCATGTGCCCGGCAGAGGCGGCGACCTCATGGCCGACCCTCTGCCACGACTCGAGAGCGGTGCAAGCCTGACGCTACCCCCAGGCCTCTTCAAGCAGGTCTGGGTGGACATCAGCTCGGTGGGGGCCGAGGCGGGTGAGTACGAGGGCGCGCTCATCTTGGGGGCGGCAGGCGCGCCGCAGATCGAGGTGACGCTGAACGTCCATCTCCTGCCCCTAGCCCTTCCCGCAGAGAAATCGATCATCACCTGGGGCTACTCGTACCAGACTTGGCCGCTAATCAAGGACCGCTGGGAGCAGGCCAGCGATGACCTGGCGGCTCACCACATCAACGCCTACTGCTGGCCCTCAGCCTACCTGCCGTGGCCGGAGTTCGACCAGGCGGGCAGACTTCAGCCGCTGAACTGGAGCAAGTTCGACGCCGGGCTCGACAGCCACCAGAGCATCAAGTGGCTGCTGCTCTGGCCCGGGTTCGAGTGGGAGGGCAACCTGAAGCTGCGGCAGGAACTCGAGCCGGGCTCAGAGGACTGGGAACGCAAGTTCATCGCCTGGTTCCAGGCAATGATCGCGGGCCTCAGAGAGCGCGGCTTCGGCTACGACCGCGTCGCCTGGTATCTGGCCGACGAGCCGATCACGTGGGTGAGGGCGGAAGCCGTGCGCATGGCGGGCGAGGCCATCAGGAAGGCGGACCCCGAGGCCCTGATCGTGGAGAACCCTTACAGCGCCGCGCCCTGGTCGGTGCTCAATACCATGCAGCCGGTCGTGGACATCTGGTGCCCCGCGCTGAGCTGGGCAGAGGGCGAGCACCTGGAGTTCTTCCGCGAGAACTCGAAGATACTGTGGACCTACCAGGTGCTGGGGAAGACCGGCGCCTTCGCCAGCTATCGCCTGTCGTTCTGGGACTGCTGGGACAAGGGCATGACCGGCCAGGGCTTCTGGGACTATGCCGACTGCGGCGGAAGCGTGTGGAATCCGCGCGACGGCAAGCGCCACGACTATGCTGTCATCTACGACGACGACCCGGAGGAACTCATCCCCAGCAAGCGCTGGGAGGCCTGGCGCGAGGGAGTCGAGGACTACACGTATCTGTGGATGCTGCGCGAGGCCATCGCCGAGGGCAGGGGGACTGAAGCCCAGCGCAGCGCCGCTCAATCGCTTCTCGGCGAACTCCCTGCCCGGGTCGTTGGGCAAAGAACGCCGCAGGCGCTGGGGGAAGCGCGAAGGAGCCTGCTGCGAGCACTGGCGGCGATGGGAGAGTAGCGACTCACTCCTGCGCCTGATAGACCTCCAACTCTCCGACGTGCAGGCCAATGTTGGCGGAGTTGTGCAGCATCACCACGCGCACGTAGCGGGCGAGCGTCGGCTCAATGATATGCTCGTCGCCATCCCACGTCGCCGGACTCTTGTCGGTCTTCTCCGCGACCGCGCGCCAGGTCTCCCCGTCGGTCGAGCATTCCACCCGGTAGTGATAGTAGCGCTCGCCATCCGCGAAGTTCACCACCACGATGCGGCCGATCAGGCGTTCCCCGGCCAGGTCCACCATCAGCCACTGCGGCGCGTAGTCCGCGCCCCAGTAGGTCTTCGGCCGGGCGTCGGTGGCGTACTCGGGCAGCCACCCGAGTTGATGCGGCCCCTGGCCGGGCAGGTCCGAGACGTTTGACGCCGTAGTGCGCTTGAAGGCCGCCAGGTTGTCAGTGGGCCCGACCGCCGCCTTGCGCTCGGCGAGGTACTGCTCCAGCTCTCTGAGGTGCTGATCTCTCGCCGCTCGCCGCTCTGCCCTCAGCCTGGCGCGTAGGTCTCGGTTGGCGCGCTCCAGCGGCGCATAGGCCTGCTCGCCGTCTACCTCCAGCATCCGCGGGAAGTACTCGTCCGCGAACAGGGCGTGCTCGTCGGGGAGCAGGAAGTACTTGCGGCCCATTCGGTTGATCTGCCCGCCGGGCCAGTACGGGATCTTGGCGTTTGCGCCCAGGCACTCCTCGACGATGTCCCGGTCAATGCGACAGGCATCGTAGCACAGCGTGCCCACGGCGTTGCTCACATTGTAGCCCGACACGATGAACCGAACGAAATCTGCGTGGATGAACCGCCGATTGCGGCCCTCTCCTCTGAGCAGGTAGTCGGCGTAGGTGTCCACGAACGGGCAGATGACCCGTGACTCGTGAAAGGGCTTGCGCGTGCAGTGGACGTAGAGGCGCCTGTCACCGAGCCGCTGCCGGGCCAGCCGCGCCACCCGCCACGCCTTCTCCACGTCGCTGTAGATCCCGTCCCAGTAGAGCCCGTCCACTGGATAAGACAGCAGGTGGTCCATCTCTGCCAGGTATTGCTCCGGCTCGGAGGTATCGCGCCCGCGTCCGCCCTCCGCCCTGAAGAAGTACGGGGAGGTGTAGATGAGCACCCTGTATCCCAGCTCGCGCGCCAGCCGGCAGACCTGCTCGAAGCGCTCGGGATCCCTGGGCTTGATGCCCGGGATGCAGAAGCCCTCCCAGAACTCCAGGTGCAGCACGAGCACGTTGCCGAAGCTGCGCCACTCGCGCAGTTGCTCGTCAGTCGGCAGCGGACGGCTCGCCAGGCCCGGCTCGAGCAGGGGAGGGAAGTCGTGGACGATGTGCTCGGTCGCATGCTCCTCCCAGTCGTACTCCCTGGGCGGGAAGACGCTCACCAGCAGGCTCTCGCCCGGCTCGAGATGGAACCTGCCACCGCCCTGGTCCTGGATGCGGTCGAGGGCCGGCCCCGGCCTGGTCGGCAACTGATAGGCCCCGCAGCCGCCCAGGTAGTCGGCCGCGAAGAGGTTCTGCATCTCGCTGGCGAAGTACTCCGGCTCGAAGGTGAGTTCGACCCTGACCTCCGCCTCGGCCCGAGGCGCCACGCGCAGCACCGAGTCGGCGGTTACCTCAAGGTGCGCGGCGCTCTTGAGCCCCACCGTGCAGAGGTATCCGTCGCCGCTCACCCGCGGCCGAGTGAGGGGCAAGGCCACGCCGGTGATCGTGACATGCGCGACCTTGCGTTCCTGCGGGATCTGCTGATAGCACTCGACCGCGCCGTCCGGCGCGATCTCGTAGCGCGCGCCGGTCGTGGTCACGGTCACGGAGCCGTCCTCTCCGCGCTCAGCGCTCTCGATGGTCATCTGAAAGCGCGCCGGGAGTTCACCGGCTGCGGCCTGTCCGAGGCCGACGCACAAGAGCAGCGCGATCGCTGCGAGCGTGCAAGCCGTCATTGTCACCGACCTTGACCTGGCCTGCGCAGTCACCCCGGAGCACCTCCAACTGCTGTCACGCTGAATAGGCCTTCTTCACGGCCTCGCCAGGACCTGCGCCTTCTCCTCCCACCGGAAGGTGAAGCACCCCTGCACGGCAAACCTGTGCCGGGCGACGCCGAGGTGATGCACCGTGAGAGGAATGATGACAATGGCCAGAACGTCAAGGACGCTTCGATTCGTGGCGGTCGCGCTGATGGCGATCGGGCTGGCCGCCCCAGTCACGGCCCTGGCCGCTCAGCGGGTGATGGTCATCTACAACAGTGAGGGGCGGAGCTTCCCGGGCCGCGACCTCAGCGTCTACGACGTGGATGCCAGGCGCTTCGAGGGCGAGGCGCTGGAGGGCTTCGCCGAGGCGCTTGCCGACGCTCAGCTTCTTTACGTGGGTCAGACCGCCGGAGGCGCTCTGTCCGCCAATGTGTTCGGTGTGCCGGAGCACGCTGAGGCGGTCAAGGCCTTTCTCGCCCGTGGCGGCATCCTGATGGTGGACTACAACGGCCTGGGCAAGGGGGCCGGGGTCAAGTTCTTCGCGGACCTCGGCCTCAAGCACCCCGGCGACACGCAGGGCGAGTACTACGATACCGTCGTCGCGCCGGATGCAAAACACCCGATACTGAGCGAGCCGCACAAGATGAGCGGCGAGGTCGGCAGCGCCTACGGCTGGTGGACCGGCTGGCAGGATAGCTTCACCTGCCTGTGCTGCAAGCAGGGAGAGCCAGACAAGGCCGCAACGTTGGTGGCGGACGAGGTGGCCGGCAAGGGCACCATCGTGCTCACGCGGATGTTCGATGTGTTCCGCGACAAGGCGGACGCGCCGAAGCATCTCTTCGAGAACATCCTGACCTGCGCCTTCGGCGCGCTGCCCGGGCCGGGCGAGGCGGTGCCGATCTACGACCCGTACGAGCTGCGGGAGCCCGCGGTCAACGCCTGCTACCTCAGTCAGGCCCACCTTGCTCGCTGGCACCTGGAATCGGCCCCTACCCGCGTGCCGGTGGTGATCGGAGAGCCTATCGGCCTGGAGCGGCAGGCCGCGGCGGTGAGCATATCGTGGAGCTTCCCGGAGGGCACGACGCCCGAGTCCATCCGCGTCTTCACCTACGCGGGCTACGAGCTGCCCTGCCAGGTGCGGGTGGCTGACGCAGAGCAGCGGACCTTCGAGGCGCTCGCCCTAGTTAACCTGAAGCCCTACCAGCAGCGGCTCCTGTACGTGTACTTCGGGCCGGAGGCAAACGAGAGCGAGGCGCCGGCTCCGATGCTCTCGGCCAGCGCCTCGGACGAGGGCTTCGAGCTGCACAACGACCGGCTGCGGGTGCTGCTGGACCCGGCCCTGCCGGAGATTGCGGAGATAGCGCCGCTGGGCGCGCGCGTGCGCAGCGAGCTTGCGACCTGGGCGCCGATAGACCGCGGGCGCTGCAACTCCTTCCGCCACCACGAGGAGGGCGAGACCTACGAAGTATCGCTCACCGAGGACGGGCCCGTCCGCAAGACTGTCACCTACGTGGGCCCGGACCTGACCGTGACCTACGCGCTGCACGCGGGCAGCGACGCCATCTTCTACCGCGTTGCAGCGAAGGAGTCGTCCAGCGTGAGCCGCTTCACCGGCTGGGCGCCCGGCGGCGACGGCCTCCATGACGCGATGTGGTACGAGTCTGAGGATGGGCTGAAGCGGGCGGCGCTGCTGGGCGGTGGCTTCTACCGGCCCTTCGACAACATCCGCTCCTTTATGAAGGAGGGCTGGCTGGCCTTCGAGGACGACCGGGGCGAGGTCTGCGGCGAGTTCCTGGACCTCGAGCAGATCGGCAAGATCGCGCCATACGTCCACTCGATTCACGGGCAGACCGCGATTGTCAGCACCCGGCTCGAGGACGGCCGCGTGCAGGGGGCCTTCGTCGCGGCGCGCGGCGACCACAACGCGGTGCGCGAAGCGTACCTGGCGTGGAAGAACCCGCCTGCGGCGGTGCTCGGCGCGCCTCAGACGCCCGGCGATGTCCCGGAGCCGCACGTGCCGGTGCTGGGCCAGGACTTCCTGCGCATCCACGGCGGACTGAACTGGTTCCTGGCGAGCGTGACGGTCAGGGACCCCGACGAGCTGATGCCCAGGCTTGTCCGAGAGGTCGTGGACAGAGGCGGCAACTACATCATCGGCGACGACCGGCGATCGGAGTACGTAGAGCCGCTCATCAGGGAGGCGCACAAGGTGGGGATGGGCGTGTGCCTGGCGCCGCGCGTCTTCCCGGGAGGGAAGCACCCGTGCCCGTACGCCGAGCATGACGCCTACGTTGCGGCCGCAGAAAACGCGGCCACCTACGGCGCGGATGGATACTACCTGGTGGACGAGTTCTGGTTCAGGGGCAACTGCGAGGTCTGCCGCAAGGGCTTCAAGGACAAGTACGGGATGGACATACCCGATGAACTCGACTTCCACCGCCTGGCCGAGCCGCCTATGCACAACTGGATGCTCTTCAAGATGGAGGTCATCAACGACCTGATCCGTGACATGACCACCGCGGTGCGCAAGGATAACCCCGAGGCCTTCGTCTTCCACGTCACCAGCCCCAATAACCACTTCCGGCTGGAGATGTACCATGACCTGGAGACCCACTCGCAGTGGGTCAGCGCGAACAACAGCGACCTCTACAGCACCCAACTCGAGCACACACGTTATATGATGGCTTACATCCGCGGCGCGCAGGGCAACGACCGGCCCGTGTACACCGTCAACGGCTGTATGTACAAGCCCGAGGACGT
>CBFDBV010000254.1:0-7036 GCA_965603135.1 uncultured bacterium | reverse complement strand
TAGAGGCAGCATGGTTACCTGATCGAACGCAGATCGCAAAGCGCTCCAAGGCTTTCGGAGAGATCGGCCGGCTTCAGTTCCGACAGCGCCGATCCCGCCCGGGCCGGATCAGGCGCAGGCCGGCTTACGCGAATAGTCGTCAGCCCTCGTTCGCCGCCCCGTAGCTGGCCACTATCTCGCCGTAGTAGACGCGGTGGAAGTCGCCGGCCCCGTAGAACTCCCCCACGATCTCGGGCGCGAACTGCTCCGGAATGACATCGTTCTTCTGCACCACCCGACACTCGTAGCAGAGCACACATTCCTCGATGCCCGGCGACCTGACCGCGCGGCCGGGCGTGGCCGTGAAGCCGCACTCGGCGAACTTGTCGTAGTCGCGCCCCGACTCGGTCCCGCAGAAGAGCACCTGCTCGGCCAACTCCGGCGGCGGCACGTTGACGGTGAAATCCCCGGTCGCCTCGATGCAGGCGTAGGTGTAACGCGACGGGCGCACCAGCACCAGGCACATCGGCCGCCCCCAGATGACCCCCAGCGTCGCCCATCCGATGGTCATCGCGTTCGGCCTGCCGCCCTCGTCCAGCGATACCAGCAGCAGCCCATCACCGCGCAACCCCTCGCAGAACTCGGCGAAGCGCTCGGTGAAGGCAAAGTCGGTCTCGGCCATTGTCATCCCTCCCTGAGTTTGTGCGTCCGCTCGACCGCCGGTGGCGTGGGGTGGAGGTCGCACCTTGCAGCGCCCGGCGGGTGTTGGCGTGCGTGCAATGATCGTCGCTGGGGCCAAGTGGTCGGCGCAGCCGCGAGCACCTCCCAGCCAAGGGCTTCCGCCTTCGGCAAGGCTACGGCGGACAAGACGCGCTCGGCGCGGAGCGCAAGCGCGCCGCTGGGAAAGGGGATGGCGACGCGCGGGGCCGCTCTTCGGCCCGCCTCGCGCCCCGCAGTCCTCCCCCGCACCAGTAGGGCGGGCTTCCAGCCCGCCGTCGCAAGCGCGCAGTTTGCCTGGCGGGCTGGAAGCCCGCCCTACGGGGATGGGAAGCGGCACATCACGGGCATGGCTTCAGCTCGACGGTACCGTCGGCATAGACGACCGCCACCTTGCTGACGCGCACCGTGCTGCTGCGCAGGCGATCGGGCTGAAAGGGATCGGGCTCATACTCAGTCACCGACTCGGCGGGCACCGCCGCCACCACCTGCGGCGCTGCCACTTCGGTCAGATCCTGAGCGGAGGACAGCGCCACCGCCACGATCACGCCCGCCGCAACCAGCACACAGACACTGACGATGAGAAGAGTTCGCGTTGCCACCAGAGCACCTCCTGACAACCGACTTCCGACTTCCGACCTCAGACTTCAGACTAACGACTTCCGACTAACGACTACGACACCACCCGCAAGTTGGCCGTTTGCCGTTAGTCGGATGTCGCTCGTCGAACGACGGACTTCGGCCCCTGCCAGCCAGGGGCTGAACGTCAGTCAGACAGACACTCGGAAGCCGCGTTGAGTTCCTCTTGCTCTTCCTCAGGCGGCTGCCGACACCTCCTCGGGCACCGCCCCACCAGCTTGGAGGCGAGAGGCGGGAGGCTGGCAACGGCATACGGCAGAGGCGGGAGGCGAGAGGCGCGGAGCGCAAACGCTCCGCTGGGATAGAGGGAATGCGGCCCCCTCCTGCGCCGAGGTCACGAGTTCGTGCCCAACAGTTTGTGACGCACGCGGCAGAGGACTGTTCCCTCAACCGTCGAAGAACCCCGGTGGAAGTCGGCCTGCAATGAAAACGTCGGTTTTGCGAGGGACAGCACTATGACAGGGCAAAGAGGCACGGAGGACGGGCTGTGTACGACCGCGATCACGATGCAAGCGCGCCACCTGCTCAGCACGGTCTGCACTCTCGGCGGCGCGGCGTGTCCGCTGATGCAAAAGGAGCGCGCCCAGGAGGTGCTCGACGCCGTCAAGCGCGATCCGACCGTTACCATCAGGCTGGAATCGAGCGCCGACGAGATGCCGCACTACGAGGACCTGGATGACGAGTACTACTCGGCCCTGGACCCGGAGGAAATCCTGAATCGGAAGCGAGACCTGGACGTTCTGCAAAGGCTGGGCCTGGTGCCGGGGTCGGTCCGCCGCGCGCGCTATCTCTACGAACTGCTCTTCGAGAGAATCGAGACGCCCGACGGCATCTGCGCCTACGATACGCCGGGCTGGGAGGGCTGCCCGCTGGCGCGCGGTGGTGCCTACGAGAGCGTGCGCGCACAGGGATGGCGGGCCGTGGTCTACTGCCGCACGGACGAGGAACGCGAGGAGTACCGCGAGCGGAACGTCGAGGCCATCTACAACGGCGAGCGGCTCTACGTCCGGCCGCACCACCTGATGTGCCTGTGCTGCTGGTACGCCGGCGGAGAGGGCGACGCGCCCCGGCCCAATGACAGCATCTACGAGATCCTGCAGAGAATCCGCAGGGAGCCGGAGGTGCCGATCGTGCTGGTGGAGGGCTGCTGCGAGGTCTGCGACTGCTGCGACGGCTTCCACCCGGAGACGGGGCGCTGCGTTCACGGCGGCGGGCTGATCCGCGACTACAAGAAGGACCTGGACGTGCTGCAAAAGCTGGGCCTGATGCCCGGGGCGACGATGAAGGCCAACGAGCTGTTCGATCTGCTCTTCGAGCGCATCGCCTCCACGCGCGAGATCTGCGGCTACGAGGACGGCATCGTGAGGGCCCAGGAGTGGACCATCTGCGGCGGTCCTGAGGGGAACCCGGGCTACGTGACGACGCGCGAGACCGGGATATTCTGACGGCAGCAGGGCGGACGGGACGGAGACCATGCAGCGAGATTGCGCTGCCGCTCGATTCATCCGCGATCACTGGCCGGCGCTACTGGCGACGGCGTTCGCCCTGCCGTTGTGCCTCGTGGGAGCGCACACCGTGCGCCTGGACTACGGCCCCGACGAGCCGTACCACATGCAGTACATACACATCCTGGCGCGCGAGGCGCGCATCCCCTGGCCCAACGAGACCCATGTCGTCCAGCACCCGCCGCTCTACTACCTGCTGATGGGGCCGGCATACCTGGCCTCGGGCAACGCGGTGGCGCCGTTCTCTCTGGCGCCCGGCCCGCAGCGGCTGGCGACCATGACGGCGGCCGAGAAGCGGGCCCGCCACATCTGCCGCTATCTCCAGGTCGCCCTGGCGATCGCGACCTTGTGGATACTGGCCGCCCTCGCGCAGGAGGTTCTGCCCGGGCGTCCGAAGGTTCACGCAGTGGCGCTGTGCGGGCTCGCGGCGTGGCCGTTGTTCATCTATATGAGTTCGGTGGTGAACAACGGGATGCTGGCGCTGCTGTGGTCGTGCGTGATCGCCCTCGTGGCAGTGCGGGTCGCTCGCGCCGATGAGGGCGACGGACTAAGGCAAGGAGCCTTGGCAGGCGTGGTGATGGGCGTCGGCCTTTCGATCAAGCTCACCACCATCTTCGCGATTCCTGCCGTGCTGGCGCTCGTGTGGGCGAGGCGCAGCAACTGGCCCCAGCGCCTGCGCTTCGCGGCAGCGTTCATCGGCTTGTGCCTGGCCGTGGGAAGCTGCTGGTACTTGCGGAACGTCTATCTGTATCGAGAGCCGTTCCCGAACTTCGCCGGTCCGATGGGCAACGAGGAGCGGCTTCGGACGGCGATGCTGCTGGACCCGTTCGGCGAGGGCGCTCGGATCGTGCGCAACGCTCTGGTAGTGCTCTCATCTGCGACCCTGGTGCCCGAGTTCTCGTGGGCGCAGACCGGGTTTATGCGAATCTCTACCGCACAGTTCACAGTCAGGGCGGTTGGCGGTGCGCTGCTGCTCATCTACCTGGTCTTCGCGCTGCGGCGAGCAGGTACGGCTTGCGCGCGCATATCAGGGCCGGTGCTGACCGCTGCCCTGGTGGCCGCGGTCTGTGTAGTGCTGATGGTATTACAGTTCGGCTTCATCGAAGACTATCGCGGCATCACTACCGGCGGACGCTACGTTTTGCAGGCAGCGGGGTGGTTTCTGGTGATAGTGCTGGGGGCGGGGGAGCGGCTGGCCGCTGTGCTGTGTTCCAGGATCGCGCGCACCGTCGCCACGGCGGTATTGTTGACCGGCTCGCTGGCCGGCGGGCTGGTCTACCTGTACACACTGGTCGGCTGGTACGCCACGATACACCCGTAAGTGCCGCTGAGAGACCGGTAGCCGCTTGAGTAACAAGTGATGCGCCCTGCGCTTCAGCCAAACGTCTCCGCGAGCGGCACCTCAAAGCTGAAGGTGGTGGCCTCGAGGCCGCTGGTGATGCTGAGGGGACCACCCATCGCTTCGGCCAGGGCCGCGCACAGCGGCAACCCCATGGCGTTCGGAGCCGGGGCGCCCTCGTCAGCGATGGTCTCGGGGGCTTGCTCGAGCGCCGCCGCAACCTCCGCCTCCGAGATCGGCTCGCCGCGGTCGGTTACGGTCACGCGCACGACCTCCCCCTCCAGGCCGGCTGCAAGGCTGACGGTCTGCTCCGGTTCGCTGCGAGCCATGCTGGTTATGAGGAGATGATAGAGAAGCTGCTTGAGGCGCCGCTCGTCGGCATCGATGGCGGGCAGGTCGTCCGGTACGTCCGCGTCCAGCGATACGTGGGCCGCCCGCGTCTGTCCGGCGAGCAGCAGGCTGACACGCTCAACGAAGTCGGCGAGGTCCAGTGGCTGAGGGGACGGGGACATCGCGTAGCTGCGGGCGCGGCCGACGTCGATGATGTCGGTGACTATGCGCAGGATGCGGTGCCCCCCCTCGTGGCACTCCCTGGCCGCCTCAACCTGGCGCTCGGTCAGCTCTCCCAACACCCCGTCCCCGAGCATCTCCGAGAAACCCATCACCACGTTCAGGGGAGTGCGCAACTCGTGGCTGATGTTGGACATAAGGCGCTCTTGAATCGTGGCGAAATGAAGACCCTCGCCAGCCGGCTCGGCGAGGGGTGGGCACGCAAGGTTTGCGTAGATGACCAGCAGCATAAGGATCAGGGCCGCCGCCGACAGAATGACAATCGGGAAGGCTATCAGGGCGATGGGGGTGATGTGCAAGGGACCGGCGGTCACTACCAGAGCCACGATGAGAAGCAGCATCACCCCTGCGGCCCAGAGCAGGGACAGCCGCGAGGTGCGGTCATGAGGCCTTTGCGCCTCGAGTGTCTCTGAAGGCTCGTGAGTGCTCACTGCGCGACCTTCCCTTCGGCGGTAGGCGACCCCTGTCTGCGTATCCGTCTGCGTGTGGGTGGATTATAACACCAGCGGCAGGGCAGGGCAACAGCTTGACCGTGGCGGCAGCGCTCGCGGCCGGAACGTGTCCGCGTGGGTAGCAGTTCATTCCTGCGAGATGAGGGTAGAACACGAGAAAACGGGCAGGCATTCCTGCGGCCACGGAGAATCTACGCTCAGAGCAGTACCGTGACCGTGTCCGAAAGCCACCGGCGCGCCCGGGGAGGGTGTGTCCGCGTGGACGAACCGGGGATGCGACGGATCAGGCAGTCGTCATTGCTCCGAGCGAACGGCAGTCCGCTGGCAAGAAGGGGAATCGGTGAATGCACCCCAAGGGCACGCACCTCGTGATGTCGGTGGCCTTGGCCATCGCGGCCGTACTGATGGTGCTGGGATCGGGCCGGGCGGAGGCACAGAAAGCGAAGATAACCGCGATAGTGCTCGATGTCACCCACCGAGTGGGCGCCGAGGGGGTGTGGGTGAAGTCCAGCGTCGGGGCGCAGATCCCCGCCAACAGCCGAGTGCGCACCGGACGCAGGTCCAAGTGCCAGATCACCTTCGCCGACGGCAGCATCATCCGGATGGGCGAACGCAGCGACCTGGTCATCAAGCAGGCCACCAACGTCGAGCTTTCGCACGGCAAGCTCTACGCGAAGATCGTGGCGGGGACCCTGGCCACGGTCAGGGGCGCGACCGGCGTGGCGGCGGTGAAGGGCACGGAGTTGGAGTACATCGGGATCAAAGAGGATGACCTTGAGCTGCCGCCCAACCAGCGGCACGAGATACTGAGGGTGTACGCAGGAGAGGTGCTCTTCAGCAACGACAGCGGCCCGCAGAGGCTCACAGCGGGGATGGTTTCCCAGATACTGGGGACGCAGGGGCCGGCAGTGCCTGTGTCCACGCCACCGGCGCAGTTCCCCGGCGGACAGCGTCAGCAGTGGTGGGGCGGGGTGAGGGCGGGAGTGCAAGTATCGGCCACGCCCGGCACCGCTGCGGGGGCGGAGCTAGCGGAGCAGCAACGGACAATGCGCGAGGTGGAGGCGGCGGTCATCCCGCCGCCGGAGGAGGGGAGCGTCGAGGTAGTCGTCACCAGCCTGGGCGCAGAGCCGAAACGCGGGCCTGCGGGGCACACGAGGCAGAGTCGCGCCCGATGGAGCGCGCCCGACTACGGTGACTTCCCCGGGGTGGAGAGGAACAACGCCCTGGCGTCCGCGACCTTGCCCCTGGGCAGCTTCGCGTTTGATGCGTACGCCGACGCCGCCACCGGGCAACTTGAGGGCGGCCCCGAGGTGCTGGGCAAGCAGTTCTTCGGCCCCAGGCTCGGGGTGGATATGTTCGGCTTCTGGGCCGAGGGCGCCGCCATGGTGGGCGCGCTGGGATGCACCAGCGCCGTCTGGGACGACGTCTACCTGCAGGCCAGCGGCCTGGTGAGCACCAAGTTCCACGGCAGGACGACCAAGTTCATGGAGACCTACGCCGCGATGCGCCCGGACTGGGGCGAGATCGTGCTGGGCCGGCAGCGCTTCCTGGATGGGCCGATCAATAACACGGCCGTCGGGTCGCTGCTCACATTCGATGTCGCCGACGCGCTCAGGGCGGACTACCAGCACAGCGACAGGCTCAAGCTGACGGGCGCCTACCTGGAGGACTTCTCGCCCCTGCTGGCGGATGACACCAGCGGGGTGCTGTTGCGGGCGGAGCACTCGATCTGGGGCGGGGCCCTCGGCGGGACGTGGCTGCATCAATCGGGCGGCGGTCAAGATGGCTGGACCCTCGACCTGGCGTTGCCGGCGGTGCCCGATAGCGTGGACGCG
>CBFDBV010000253.1:0-7063 GCA_965603135.1 uncultured bacterium | reverse complement strand
TTGACGGTGCGGCGCGGGTGTGCTATATTGTCAGTCCAACTTCCGCGTTTCCCCCTGATCAATGAGCCAGAAGGTAAGTAGGTCCGCCCGATGGCTGAGCTATCGCAACAGCTCGCCGCTACCGTCTTGAGCATAGGCATTGTGGATGTCCTGGATATCGTCCTGGTCGCGTACATCGTGTACCGCGGCCTGCTGCTGCTCGAGGGTACACGCGGAAGCTCGGTCATACGCGGCGTACTGATCGTGCTGGTGTTGCTGGGCGTGACCTCGTGGTTGCCCACCCTCAACTGGATGCTGGGCCAGTTGCTGCTGCCCGGAGTCATTGCCCTGGTAGTGATCTTCCAGCCCGAACTCCGACTGGCGCTGGAGCGCCTGGGACGCGCCGGCTCTCTCAGCGGCGCGTTCATGCGCCTGGAGGTCGAAGAGCAGCAGCGGGTCATCAACGAGATCGTGGAAGCGGCCGAAGAGCTTTCCGAGCGGCGCATGGGCGCGCTCATCGTGCTCCAGCGCGAGAGCGGCCTTATGGACGTCACCCGCACCGGCAAGACCATCAACGGCCGCGTCTCTGTGGACCTTATGACCACCATCTTCTACCCGAACACGCCGCTTCACGACGGCGCGGTGGTCGTGCGAGGCGACCAGGTCGTCGCCGCCGGCTGCGTGCTCCCGCACTCCGAGCGGCCCGGTCTGTCCACAGCCACCGGTATGAGACATCGCGCAGCCCTGGGCCTCTCCGAGCGAACCGACGCGGTCACCGTCGTTGTCTCCGAGGAGACCGGCGCCGTCTCACTTGCCGTGGACGGGAATCTCAGCCCGGGTCTCGAGCGCGCACAGCTTATGGAGCGGCTCAACCGGCTGCTCGAGACCAGCACCGACCGCTCGCGCATACTCTTCTGGCGGAAGTAGGACAGCGGGCAATGGGCAAAGGTCAAGGGGCAAGGGGGAACGACGTACGGCAACGGCCGGCAATCGGCAGTGCGTAGTTGGCGGCGCTGTGGCCCCTTTGCCCATTGCCCGTGGTGGAGGGCGAAAGGCGGTGCTGTGGCCCCGTTGCCTATTGCCCCTTGCCCTTTGCCCGTCGTTATTGCCCATTGCCTGAGGTGGCGAGCTGATTTGAGGACACTGGATGCACTGCGGGCTAACTGGCCCTTCAAGGCGCTTTCCATCGTTGTGGCCATCCTCCTGTGGGTCTACGTGCTCGGTGCCGAGAACCCCGAGGACACGCAGGGGGTCAAGTGCCCGGTCGTGGCTCAGAACGTATCCACGGAGTTGGAAGTCGTCGGCATAACGCCAGATACGGTCGAGGTGCGAGTGAAGGGACGCGAGCACTCGTTCGAGCACGCCAACTTCGAGCACATGCGTATGGTCGCCGACCTCAAGGCGGCCGAAGCCGGAGCGCAGACGGTGTCTCTGTCGCCCGACGGCGTTCCCGCCGGCCTGCGCGTGCTGCCCGGCTACACAGCCAGCGCGACGATCAAGCTGGACAAGATCGAGCAGCGCGAGAAGCCCGTGCATCACGAGCAACGAGGCCAGCCAGCGAGGGGCTACACGATCACGGGCATATCGGTCGAGCCGGAAGAGGTGACAGTCCGTGGCGCCGTCAGCCGCGTGCACGATGTGCGCCACGTGGCTGCGGTAGTGAACATATCCGGTATCAACTCGACGACCGCGATTGATGCCGACCTGGAGGCGCGCGATAACTACGATGTGCCGGTGACCGGTCTCAAGTTCAAGCCCGAGCAGGTCAAGGTAAGGGTCGAAGTCAAGCGGGTCAACACCAAGACGGTGCCGGTGCGGCCGCAGATAGGCAGCCCACCCTCAGGCTGGCAGGTCTCAGCGGTGGAGAGCAGCCCGCCCGTGGTGACCATCACCGCCGGCGGCGAGCTGCTCGACGGCATAAGCTCTATCGCCACCGTGCCCGTGCGCATCTCGGGGCTGCGCGGCACCAAGAGCTACCGGATCGCGCTGAGCGCGCCCGCGAAGCTCTCCGTACTCGACCAGGGCTCGGTGCTGGTGACCGTGACAACGCAGCGCTTGCGCACACGTGCGAGTGAGCCCGAGCCGCCGCCGGAGGAGAGCCCATCCGAGGCCCCGCCGACCGAAGAGGAGACGCCGCCTACCGAGCCGGCCGAGGAGCCTGAGCCGACCCCCGAAGAGCCTGAGCCGCCACCGGGCGACGAGGAGCCGGCGCCAGCACCCGACGACGATGACGACACAGACACGCCGGCAGTACCGGAAGACGGTGGGACACCCTAGCGCCGGGCCGAAGCTACAACGAGCGACTGAAAGAGGCGATGCGCAAATGTGCGGCATAGTAGGTTACATCGGAGAGCGCGAGGCGGTGGCGATCTGCCTGGCTGGTTTGAGGCGGCTGGAGTATCGCGGCTACGACTCGGCGGGGATCGCCGTCCTGCGCGACGGCCAACTTGAGGTCGTGAAGGTGGTGGGGAAGCTCAATGGCCTGGCCGCCGCGCTCGACGAGGTGAAGCTGGAGAGCAACCTCGCCATCGGGCACACCCGCTGGGCCACCCACGGGACGCCCTCCAAGGCCAACTCGCACCCTCACACCGACTGCAACGACCAGATCGCCGTCGTGCACAACGGCATCATCGAGAACTATGCCGAGCTGCGCGACGAACTCGTCGCCGAGGGGCACCAGTTCTCATCGGAGACCGACACTGAAGTCATCGTGCACCTGGTGGAGAAGTACTACGAGGCTGACCTGGTGGCCAGCGTTCGGCGTGCCATCCAGGACCTCGACGGGGCCTTCGCTATTGCGGTCGTCGCCGCCGACCACCCCGATCAGATCGTGGCCGCCCGCCGCTTCTCGCCGCTGGTCATCGGGCTCGGAGACGGCGAGAACTACGTCGCCTCCGACATGGGCGCCGTGCGCGAGGAGACCGACCGCGTCTACGTCATTGACGACGACGAGATGGCCGTGGTCAAGCGAGAGGGCGTCGAGCTCTTCGACTTCGATGGCAACCCCGTCACCCACGATGTCTACGTCATCCCGTGGCCGGCCGACGCGGCTCAGAAGGGCGGACACAAGCACTTCATGCACAAGGAGATCCACGAGCAGCCCCACGCTATGCGCGAGTGTCTGCTCGGGCGGCTCAGCGACCCTGAGAAGGGCGTCACCCTCGACGGCCTGAATATGAGCGATGACGAGATCAAGGACCTCCGCAAGGTTATGCTCACCGCCTGCGGCACCGCCTACCACGCGGCCCTGGTCGGCCGCTTCCTGCTCGAGAATCTGGCGCGCATTCCCGCCGAGGCGGACCTGGCCGCCGAGCTGCGCGCGCGCGACCCGGTGGTGCTCGACAACACCCTGGCGATCGTCGTCAGCCAGTCGGGCGAGACCGCCGATACCCTGGTGGCGCTGCGCGAACTCAAGGAGAAGGGCGCCAAGGTCGTCTCCGTGGTGAACGTGGTGGACAGCACCATCGCGCGGGAGTCCGACGGGGTGGTCTACATCCAGGCCGGGCCCGAGATCGGCGTCGCCTCGACAAAGGCATACACCTTGCAGATACTAACGCTAGAGCTGATTGCCGCGCACTTCGCCGACGTGCGCGAGGGCGCCTCGGAACACGAGTTGATCGCCCTGCGCCGCGCTCTGCTGGCGCTGCCTGAGCACGCCGCGACCCTGATCGAGCGCGAAGATGACGTCAGGGCGGTCGCGAGCGAGTACTACGAGTCCCCCAACTCGCTCTTCCTGGGCCGAGGCGTCAATCTGCCCTCTGCCCTGGAGGGCGCCCTCAAGCTCAAGGAGATATCCTACATCCACGCCGAGGGCTACTCGGCGGGGGAGATGAAGCACGGGCCCATCGCCCTGGTTGAGCCCAGTCTCTTCACGGTCGCCATCGCGGTCAAAGGCGACGTCTACGACAAGATGATCGGCAACATCCAGGAGATAAAGGCTCGCTCGGGGCCGGTGGTCGGCGTGGCCTTTGACGGCGACACCGAGATTCCCCGGCAGGCCGACCATGTGCTCTGGGTGCCCGAGTGTCCGGAACTGGTGTCGCCGGTGAGCGTGGCGATTCCGTTGCAGCTTCTCGCCTATCACATCGCCGATATGCGTGGCTGTGACATTGACCAGCCCAGAAACCTGGCAAAGACCGTGACCGTCGAGTAGGCGGAGGCGCGGAGACAATGAGTTGGGCGGGCCGCAAGCTGCTCATCAACTTCGTGACCGACATAAACGCGCGCACGCGCGCCCACCCACTCCATCGCCTGGAGCCCTCTGAGCGCGGCTTCCAGCCGCCCACCGATATCTACGAGACCCCCGATGCGCTGGTGGTGCGCATGGAGCTGGCGGGGGTGAACCCCGCCGAGATCGAGCTGTGGGTGGACGAGGCGGCAGGGCGCCTGACCGTGCGCGGCCGGCGCGAGGACCCGGCCCGGAGCGAGCAGCGCCGCTACTACAACGTGGAGATCGAATGCGGGGAGTTCGTGCGCATCGTTCAGCTCCCCCGCCAGGTCGCGGGTGAGGCGGTCGGCGCCTCCTATGAGAACGGCTTCCTGGTCGTGCGGCTGCCCAAGCAAGAGGCGCAGCCCAGCGCCCCCCGCAACGTGCCGATAGAATAGAGCCCGTTTCAAAACCCCCAGTAGGGCGGGCTTCCAGCCCGCCAATGCCATCCTTGGGGGTTTGAAAACCACTTCTAGACTGGCCGCCAGGGGCGGGATGTGATCCACCAGAGATGACCGAGCGCGAGCCCGGGGAGGTCACGGAGCGTCCGCAAGCGCCTCCCATCCCCCAAGAGCTGCCCATCGTGCGGCTGCGTCAGGGCATCGTCTACCCCCACATAATGGCGCCCCTGACCGTCACCCACACCGATGACGGCGAACTGATTGACGCCGCCCTGAGCCGCGATCGCATACTCGGCGTCCTCGCTCAGAAGGACCCCGAGGCCGATCGCCCCGGCCCCGAGGGCCTGTACGAATACGGGACCGCCGTCGTGGTGCAGAAGATGCTCCAGATGCCTGACGGCGACCGGCGGATGCTCATTCGCGGGCTTGCGCGCTTCCGCGTGCTGCAGTGGACCCACGAGACGCCGCACCTGCGCGCTCGCGTGGAAGCTATCCCGGAGCCGACCGACAGCGACGAGACCACCCCCGCCCGCCGCCAGGCGCTTCTCGACCTGTTCCGGCGCATCGTCGAGACGGCCCCCCATCTGCCGGAAGAGGCCTACGTGCAGGCCATCAACATCGAGGACGCCGCATCGCTGGCCGACATGATCGCCTCCACCCTTGACCTGGAGATGTCCGAGCGCCAGCAGGTGCTCGAGGCCCTGGAGGCCGGCGCCCGCCTCAAGCTGGTCACGACCTTCGCCACCCGCGAGCTGGAGCAGCTTGAGCTGACCGCGCGCGTGCAGGAGGACGCCCGCCAGGAGATGTCCAAGGCCCAGCGCGAGTACTTCCTGCGCCAGCAGCTCAAAGCCATCCAGGAGGAACTCGGCGAGGCCGGGGAGGAGCGCCCCGACCTGGTGGAGCTTCGCGAGCGCCTGGAAGGAGCGAAGCTCACGGAGGGGGCGCGCGAGGTCGCCGAGCGCGAGCTGGACCGGCTCGAGAATATGAACCCGGCCGCGGCCGAGTACACCGTCGCCCGCACCTACCTGGAGTGGCTGCTGGAGCTGCCCTGGCTGGAGGGCACCCACGAGATAGTTGACGTCAAGAACGCTCAGCAGGTGCTGGACACCGATCACTTTGACCTGGAGGACGTCAAGGAGAGGATCGTCGAGCAACTGGCCGTCCGCAAGCTGCGCGAGGATGTCCATGGCCCGATCCTGTGCTTCGTGGGGCCGCCGGGCGTCGGGAAGACCTCGCTGGGGCAGTCCATCGCGCGCGCCACGGGCCGCAAGTTCCACCGCATCTCCCTGGGCGGGGTGCGCGACGAGGCCGAGATCCGCGGGCATCGGCGCACATACGTGGGCGCCCTCCCCGGACGCATCATTCAGGGCATCCGCAGCGCGGGCGTCAACAACCCGGTCTTTATGCTCGATGAGATTGACAAGCTGGGCACCGACTTCCGCGGCGATCCCTCCTCCGCGCTGCTGGAGGTCCTCGACCCCGAGCAGAACAGCAGCTTCAGCGACCACTACCTGGAGGTGCCCTTCGACCTGTCCAAGGTGATGTTCATCACCACCGCCAACGTGCTGGAGACGATTCCGCCGGCGCTGCTGGACCGGATGGAGGTTCTCCGCCTGCCCGGCTACACTCGCGGGGAGAAGCTCCAGATCGCCAGGCGCTACCTGATATCGCGGCAACGCGAGGAGCATGGCCTGAGCGCGCAGCAGTTCCGCGTGACCGATGCCGCCCTGCGCGAGATCATTGAGGGGTACACGCGGGAGGCCGGAGTGCGCAACCTGGAGCGCGAGATCGGCAGCCTCTGTCGCAAGATCGCGCGGCGCGTCTCGGAGGGAGAGGACGCTCCGCCCGCCATCACCAAGCGCAACCTGGAGGAGTTCCTGAGCCCGCGGCGCTTCTTCTCGGAGGTCGCGGAGCGAACCGGCCAGCCGGGCATCGCCTGCGGGCTCGCCTGGACCCAGAGCGGCGGCGAGGTGCTGTTCATTGAGGCCAGCAAGATGCCCGGGAAGAAGGGTCTGACCCTCACCGGCCAGCTCGGGGAGATTATGCAGGAGTCGGGGCAGGCCGCCCTCAGTTGGGTGCGCGCCCACGCCGCGGAGCTGGGCATTGACGAGGACTTCTACGAGCACACCGACATACACCTGCACGTTCCCGCCGGCGCCGTCCCCAAAGATGGCCCCTCCGCCGGCGTGGCGATGGCCACCGCGCTGGCCTCGCTGCTCATCGGCCGGCCCGTCAGGCCAAACGTGGGGATGACCGGCGAGATAACCCTGCGCGGCAAGGTCCTGCCCATCGGCGGCGTCAAGGAGAAGGTGCTGGCCGCCAAGGCCGCCGGCCTGGACACGGTGATCCTGCCCGAGCGCAACGAGGCCCAGGTCAAGGAGATCAGCGAGGAGCACACAGAGGGGATGCAGTTCGTCTACGCCTCGACGATCCAGGACGTCCTCGCCGCCGCCATGAACTGACGACGGGCAAAGGG
>CBFDBV010000252.1:0-7065 GCA_965603135.1 uncultured bacterium | reverse complement strand
CCCATGCCTTTGAGCATATCGAGCAGTTCAGCGGGCTCGGTGGCTTTGCCGTGCCACTCGCCGGGGTGGATCTGCTGACCGTACCACATAATTCCCGAAGTCATTGCCATGTTGTCGTTCGTCCTCTCTGTTCGCGGTTGTCGTTGTAGTACGGAGAGGCCGGCCCCCGCGCCGCCCTGTGCCGTTGCCGTATGGAGGGGCCGGGCTTCAGCTCGGCCCAGGGCGTTCGTCGTTCCCGAGTTCCCGATTGCCTGCCGTTATGCCCTCGCCGCCCACACCATCCCCCGCGTCACCATCATCAGCACGGGCTCCATCGCCATCACGTCCGCGCTGTGCCCCAGCGAGCAGTAGAACACCCGCCCCTCCCCGTATGTCTTCTTCCACGTGACCGGCATCACCACCTCGCCGAAGTTGGTGGTCGCCAGCACCTCATTGCCCGGGTCCACGTGCAAATAGTACTGCTCGGAGGTGACCTCGAAGTCCTCGATGCCCGCGACGATGGGGTCTTCGGGCTTGACGATGTTCACCATGTAGGTGATGCCCGCGCCGCCGGGATGCGCCACCCACTGGCCACCCACCATGAACTGGAACTCCGTCTCCTGCCGGAAGGCGTCGCCCATCCCGCCGTGCACCCCTGCGATCCCCACGCCGCTCTTGACGGCGGCCAGCAGCGGCGCAAGCTGTTCCTTCTCGATGCTCCCCATGGTCCAGATGGGCACGACCAGGTCGAGGCCCTTGAGCTTCTCCTCATCTTTGAGGGCGTCGAGCGTATCGGCCACCTCGACCTCGAAGCCCTCGCTCTGGAGCGCGCCCGTCAGTATTTCGCCGACTTCCTTGGGCTGATGTCCTTCCCACCCGCCCCAGACGACCAGTGCCTTCTTCATTGTCGCATCCCTCGCAGTTGCATTGGACTGGCGATCTGTGCTTCGCCCTCGCTGCTCAGCGAACCTCCCGCCGCGCCCGCCTGTGCGGTACGTATGGAGGGGGCGGTCCCGCCTTGGCGGGATCGGCCCACGTCGTTCGCCGTTCCCGATTGCCGTTTGCCGTTCCCCTTTGCCCTTTGCCCCTTGCCCTTTGCCCGCCGTTACTCCCGCGCCGCCCACAGCATCCCGCGCGTGACCATCTTCAGCACCTGCGGCATCGCCACCACCTCTGGGCTGTGCCCCAGCGAGCAGTAGAACACCCTCCCCTGGCCGTAGCTCTTCTTCCAGGTCACGGGCATCTCGATGTCCCCGAAGCGCGTGGTGGCCAGCACCTCGACGGCCGGGTCGAAGTGCAGATAGTACTGCTCGGAGGTGACCTCGAAGTCCTCGATGCCCGCGACGATGGGGTCTTCGGGCCGGACGATACGCACGGCGTAGGTCACGTCCCCACCGCCCGGGTGCGCGGCGAACTGCCCGCCGACCATGAAATGGTACTCGAACTCCTCCGGGAAGGTGCAGGCCATCCCGCCGTGCACACCCGCGATCCCCACGCCGCTCTTCACCGCGTTCAGCAGCGGCTGGAGCCGCTCCTTCTCGATGCTGCCCACGTTCCAGTTGGGCACGATGAGGTCGAGGCCCTTGAGCTTCTCCTCATCCCCGAAGGCATCGAGCGTGTCGGCGACTTCGACCTCGAAGCCCTCGCTCCGCAGCGCGCCCGCCAGTATCTCGCCGACTTCTTTGGGCTGATGTCCTTCCCACCCGCCCGAGACGATCAGCGCCTTCTTCATCGCGGCATCCCTCGCAGTCGTGTCGGATATGCGTGAGCCCCGCTTCGCCTTCGCGGATGTCCCAACCTTCCGCCGCCCCTGCCGTGCGTCGTTCTCCGCGGTTCCCCGTGTCGTTGTCGTTTGCCGATTCCCTATTCCCGTCCGTTCTCACCCCGCGAAATCCTCATAGAGCCCCAGCGGTGCGGACATCTCCTCGTCCAGCTCGATGACTGCCAGCCTCACGCGCGCCGTGCGCTCATCGCCGATGGCCAGGTCGCCCCCGAACAGCGAGAAGTACAGCGGGTTCTGCGACTTGAAGGGATCTTCCATGTTCTCGGAGTTGTAGCCCGTGACCACCGCGTAGCAGTCCTCGGGCCGGGACATCATCACCGCCGCCAGCTTCCCGTCCGGATGCACCTGCATCATAATCGGCAGCTCGTAGAGCCGCTGCGGGTTCCACTGATACAGGGCCCAGATGCCGGTCCAGCGGCCGTCCACCGACTTGCGCGAGCAGTTGAAGTCGCGCGGCCAGACAAGGCCGGTGCCCGCGAAGACATCGTTGACCTGCGGCGCCACCCACTGCGGCTGATCCGGCGGGTCCACGTAGGGGCACGCCTGCAGGTACACCCACGGCTGGAACTCCGGCGGGAAGTAGTCCGACAGGAACACCTCGTAGCTCGGGTAGGGCCAGTTGGACTTCACGGTGACGGTCAGGTCAATCATGTTCGGCTCGACGAGCTGGTAGACTGCGGTCAGCTCCGCGTTGTGCTCATCGGTCGCGGGCCAGCGGACGGTCACACGGTCTTCGCCGCCCTCGACCTCGCGTTCGAGCGCCCGCGCGGTTCCCATGGAGCGGTTGGTCGAGAACAGCAGGAAGAGGTTGAGCACATCGTAGTCGGGGTGCACGATGTCAATGCCTGTGGGCTTATGCACGAGCGTCTTGACGCCATGCCGCTGCCCCTCGGGCTGAAGCGTACCGACAAGCTCCTCGGTCTCGAACTCCCAGACCTCGCTCTCGGCATCATAAGACAGCTTCATCTCGGTAGCCTCCCTTGCCGCATCCCCGGTTCTCTGAGCGTCAGTTGTCCGCCTGACTCACGGGGCACCGCCTACCTGCGCCACCTGCGTGCCAGGCGCTGGTAGATCTCACGGCGGTGTGCGATTTGTATGACTGTCACGGTCCGCGTTTCGTCATCAACCTGGTACGATATGCGCCAGTCGCCAGCGCGCAGACACCTCAGGCCACGCAGGTTCCCCTTGAGCGATTTCGTGCCAGGCCCTCGTGGATCGTCCGCCAGCGGCTCAATCCGCTCGATTACCCGTCGCTGCATCTTGCGCGGCAGTGCTTCCAGGTCGCGTTCTGCGGCCTTCTCAAAGCGGACCTCATAGCTCACAGACCCAGCCTCGTCTTGACGTCCTCAAGCGGGGCGGTCCCTTCAGCCTCTCCAACGCGGCGTTCCGCCTCCTCGACGAGGGCTGTCTCTATCAGCGATTCGGGCATCGCGTTCTCTTCGATCCACTCGATGATCTGTCGCCGAGAGAAGCGCCACGCCTTACCTAGCTTGAAAGCGGGGACACGCTGTTCGCGAGCGAGTCGGCGGACGTACGCCTCGGACACGTCCAGCAGGTCCGCAGCCTCGCTAACTGTAAGAATCTCATCTGTATGTGGCATCATTGCCCTCCACTGGCCCATATTGCGTCGTTATGTATTAGCTTATCAGAACCTACCACTCCTGTCAACGCCCACGATGTTGCGGTGGGCACCCCTATGTCGCTCCTCTCTGGGGCACCGTGTCGTTGCCGTTTGCCGTACGCCGTTCCCCATTCCCCATTCCCCGCCGTTCATCAATCCCAGCCTGCGATGGTGTATCGCGCTCCTCCCTGCGGGAAGGCCACGTCCACCAGCGCCTCCGTCTCACTCGCATCGTGCCCGTACATCGCCCGGAACTCCTCCTCCAGCCGCCTCTCCAGCTCCGTTTCCTCGGTGAGCGGCAGTTCCACCCACCGGCTGCCAAGCCGCGCGCTCTCCCGCATTGCCAGGAGAATCTCGATGTCCTTGCGGGCGTTCACCGCCCCGTACTCCGGCTCGGCGTCCTCGGTGATGGCCTTGTGGAAGGCGACCAGGAGCTGCATCCGCGCGACCTCATCCGCGCTGTCGGCCCGGTACTCTTTGAAGGGGTTGTCGAAGACCACCGGCGGGTCGGTGTCCACGCGCACGTGCTCGAGCACCTTCTCGCCCTCCACCTCCGTGTACTCGCTGATGAACGGGAAGCTCTCGAACTCGCTCTGCGAGCCGATGTACAGCTCCTCGCCGAACAGTTGCCCCTCGCTGCCTTCGATGTCCCAGCGCCGGCTCATCCGGCCTCGCGGCGGGCTCTCGAACAGGCACACGACCCCGCTCTCGAACTCGATGACCGCGTGGTCCCATCGGCTCTCGCTCAGCTCATTGCCGGTGAAGTGGGTGAAGGTCGGCACGCGCACCTCACCGGTGACGCCCAGCACGCGCGTGGCCTCGCTGCGGATCAGCATCCGCGCCCCGTTGATGCCGTGGTAGTCGGCCTTATTCGTGTAGTACAGCCGCGCGTGCTGGGGCTCGCCGATCAGCCCCTCGTCAATGATTTTGCGCTTGAGCTGCTCGTCGGCCCAGAGGTAAACCTGCTCGGTGACCTCGTACTTGACGCCGTTCGCGCGCGTGGTCTCGATCATTGAATCGGCCATCGCGAGCGTCGGCGCGATGGGGATCTCCGTCATCACGTGCACGCCGCGGCGCGCTGCGAGCGGGACGGCCATCACATTGCAGTCCGGCGGCGTGCCGTTGAGGATGGCGTCTGGCCCGGCCTCATCCAGCATCTCGACCAGGTTCCCGTAACCCGCAACGCCCCACCGTTCCGCGCTCTGCTCACGCTTCTCGGGGTTGACCTCACACAGCGCACAGAAGTCGTAGAGGTCATCAGGCTCGGAGAGCTTCTTGAGGCTCTGCATCCAGCTTTGCCCGCGCCCGGTGCCGGCTCCGACCATGGCGATACGCAGCCTACTCATCTCTGGTCTCCTTGCTGAGCCTGACAGGTTTGCGTGCAGGCTCCCGCTTCGCCGTCTCAGCGAATCCCACCTCCTGCCGCTGGCGGCCGTTGGCGCCCGTGCGTGCCGTTGAGTCGTTCTCTGCGCACTCTGCGCTCTCTCTGAGAAATCGAAGATTTCTCTCAAGAGAAAGCCCCCGGCTTTCTCAGCGGTTTGCCTTTGCCGTTGCACCGACAGCGGACGCTGGCGCGCTTGACAGACCCTCCCGGCGGGCGTATACTACGTTCCCGAGCCTGCCCCGTGCGGCGCACTCAAGCCTTCGCACCGGGCAGGCACGCGGCTGTTCACTTACACTTGTGCCTGCCTCTCGGGAAAAACACTCTCGGCTCCAGGCGACATCGCGGGAAGGAGACGGGCTGGGAAGCCTGGCCTGCGGCTTATGTCAGAGTTCATCCGTGTCATCGCGCCCGGCGCAGATAGCGCTGAAGACCAGCCCGCCGGGCGACGTGGCCTCAGAGTTGTCGAGGCCACCGTCGGCATTGACAGCAACAATCCGCAGTTGCTCGACCCCGCGAAGTTCTCCCTCCTGCTCACTGACTTCCACCGGCTCGAGGTCGTGCCTTTCGATGACGCGCTCGACGCCCACCTTTACGTCTATGACGATCCCGAGGTGCCCCCGCGCCTCAGCGTGCAGCGCGACCGCATCGTGGCCTCGGGCGCCTTCTCGCGGCTGGAGGACGAGTGCAGCGATCCGCGCTTCTCGCTCTTCGGCAACGAGGGTTTGCTCTTCCGCTACCTGCTGGCGCTCCTGGAGGACCGCCACGGCATCTGCAGCTTTCACGCTTGCGCTATGTATCAGCCCGACCACGATCACCTGCTCATCATCGCCGGCGGCGCCGGCAGCGGCAAGAGCTGCTTTCTGATGAGCGCCCTCGAGCAGGGCCTTCAGATCTTCGCGACCGAGATGGTGCATTTTCGAATCGGCGATGGCCTGACCTTCTTCAAGGGCTCTCTGCTGGACAATGTGCGGCTCGCGAACCTGAAGCTGCACTATCCGGACGCCGTGGCGGCCCTGGACATCGAGGTCCCCGAAGCCGAGGACGAGTGGAGCACCAAGCTCTGCGTGGACCTCTCCGGCCACCAGGTTGTCGCTGACACGCTGGTCAACCCCACGGTGACGGTGGTTCTCCCGCACATCGAGCAGCAGGCGCCGACGCACAGCCTGCGCCCGGTCACCGACCCCCGGCTGGTCATCAAGGCGCTCTACGACAAGGCCGCCGAGAAGGTCGCCGGGCCGGTGCTGCTCTACGAGAGTCTCCCGATGCCGCCGCTTCAGGGGCCGCGGGCCGCCGCGCGCCGCCTGGAGGCCGTGGCGCGGCTGGCCGCTTCGTCGCAACTGTCTCGCACCGTCTCAGTCTACGCAGGCCCAACAACCTGTCTGGAGGGATTGCTGCAATGAAAGCCTGGGAAAAGGTCCTGTCTATGCCGGTATCCGGCCGCACCGAGAAGCCCCGCGCGGCCGGTTTCACGATGCTCATTGACATGGGCCTGGGGCTCCACGCTACCGCCGACCTGATCGAGACCGCCGCCGACTGCGTTGACGATGTCAAGCTCACCTTCGGCACTTCGGTCTTCTACGACCGCGAGCTGGTCATCACCAAGAACCGCATGCTCAACGGCGCCGACATCATCACGATGCCCGGCGGCACCATGATCGAGGTCGCCATCTGGAAGGGCGTCTGGCGCGAGTACTTCGAGCGCGCCGCCCAGCTCGGTTTCAGCGGGATGGAGATCTCCGACGGCACCATCGAGCTGGGCCTGGAAGAGCGGGCCGAGATCGTCAAGACCGCCGTGGATATGGGCTTCACGGTGCTCACCGAGATCGGTAAGAAGGACCCGAAGATGGAGTTGCCGGTGGCCGAGCGCATCGAGCAGCTTGGCCAGGACCTCGAGTGCGGCGCTTCTAAGGTCATTGTGGAGGCGCGCGCTGCGGGCAAGGGCGTGGGCATGTTCGACAAGGACGGCGGGGTGAAGGAGGACGAGATGGAGGCCCTGCTGGCGGGGGTGGACGATGTCAACGACCTGCTCTGGGAGGCGCCCATCAAGTCTCAGCAGCAGTATCTCATTGGCCGTTTCGGCATCAACGTCAATCTGGGCAACGTGCCGCCCGAGGACGCACTTGCGCTGGAGGCTCTCCGCAACGGCCTGCGCGGTGATACGCTCAAGAAGGCGTACTTCGACGACATCGGCAAGCCGTTGCCGTGATCACGGCCGACAACCGACAACCGACTTCCGACTACGGACCACGGCCCTCGACGTAGTTTGTCGTTAGTCGTTAGTCGGAAGTCGGAAGTCGG
>CBFDBV010000251.1:0-7065 GCA_965603135.1 uncultured bacterium | reverse complement strand
TGCTTCGGCGCTCCGCTGGGGGCTGGGAAGCCGAGGCCGGACTGCCTCGCTGTGCCCGGATCGTGGAGCATATGCACAGGGTGGCTACGGGCGACGCCGCCTACGTTCACCAGCCGCTCGCCCTCGTCACTCACCACCGATGCCTGCGGCCAAACCCCGTACAGCCTCGCCGCCGCCTGCCCTGAGTCCGCCTCCAGGTCGAAGCGCATCTGGAGCCCCAGATGCTCACTTGGCTCTCCAGCCTCCGTGCCCAAGCGGAACCGCATCGCCCGTCGCCCGGAAAGCTCGACCTCCGCCAGGAAGACGGTGTACTCCCCCACCTTGACCCGGGGCCTGGGGTCCAGGCTTATGTCGCCCTTGGTCAGGTGATAGTTCTGGACCTCCCTCCCGCCCCAGCCATGGTAGACCGCCCCGACCTGTCGGCAGATCTCCCGCACCACCTGCGTCGGGCTGGCGTTCTGTAAGTGCACTTCGACCGGGCTGTTCGGATCGAGATCGCCAGCGAAGAGAAGTCCCAAGGCATGCTCCTCCCTCAGAATGGTCCGCATTTCCTCGAGCGTTCCCTTGGCGTCAATGTCAATCCCACCGACCTCTGTCGCCGCCGCCACGCAGCCTACAACTGCCATCGCGGCCGCCATTGCCACGCATCCCCACTTCATCCTGTACACCTCCTCGGCTCTGGCCCTGCCTCCCGCGTACGGCTGCTCATCACCTGGAGCCTTCGCCGAGTCTTGCCGGGAATCCTGCTGTTCGGCGCCCCCTTCCTCCTTTGGTGGTGGGGGGCTCTCGGGGGAATCACCGCGCTATCGGGCTGGCCGGTGCCGCCCGCCGCCAGCGGTGGCAAGCGCCTGGCGTCAAGCTGTCCTGCGCGTTCCGCCCCGTCTCGGTACCAGGCGTGGCGGAAGGGAATGGTGGGCAGCGGCGCGAACTGACTGACAGCCGTGCGGGGCACTGGAGTGAAACCTTCTTGGTCCTCAAATCCCTGCTGCTGGAGAACTTCCGCTGCTACGAGCGGGGTGAGTTCGCCTTCCCGCCCGGCCTGTCAGTCGTCCTCGGGCCCAACGCCTCCGGGAAGACCTCCCTCCTGGAGGCCGTTTACCTGCTCGCCACGACGACCTCTCCCCGCGCCGCCAACCTCAGGAACCTCGTCCGACGCGACCAGCCTTACGCGCGCATCACCGGCCTCTTCGACCGCGGGGGCCGCGAGCTTTCCATCCGCGTGACGCTGCCGGGGAGCGGTGCAGCTCCAACGGCGGCGGCCGACGCCGTCGCGGCGAAGACGGTCGAGGTGGACGGTCGGGCCGTCGGCACTCTCCGGGAGGCGGTCGGCCGCGCCCAGGCGGTGTTCTTCTGGGTGGGGGAGTTGGAGGTGGTGCAGGGCGGGCCTTTGGCGCGCCGCCGCTTTCTGAACGCCGCGCTCGGCCAGCTCAGCCGCCGCTATCTTGACGATCTCGCGCGTTACCGTCGCGCGCTCCGCCAGCGCAATCGCCTGCTCAGGGAGCTGGCGGAGGGCGGCGGCGATGGCGCTCGGCTGGCTCCCTGGACGGGGGCGTTGGTCGAGGCGGGCGCGGCGATCTGCGCCGACCGCGCGGCGTACGTGGCCTCCCTGGCCGAGCAGGCCGGCCCCTTACACGCCCGCTTGGCCGCTGGCGCCGAGAGCCTGGAGGTGGCCTATCGCCCTTCGGTGGGACTGGACGGGGATGAGGAGGCGGTGGCGCAGGCTTTCCACGAGCGCCTGGCCGAGCGTCACGCGCAGGAGTTGCGCCAGGCGGCGACGGTCGTCGGCCCGCACCGCGATGACGTTGCGCTCAGCATCGGCGGCGTGGACTTGCGCAGGTTCGGCTCTCAGGGCCAGCAGCGCACCGCGGCGCTCGCGCTCAAGCTCGCCCAGGCTCAGGTCGCCCGCCGGCGGGTGGAGACGGGGCCGATTCTGCTGCTGGACGATTGCCTCTCGGAGCTTGATGTTGACCGGGCGCGCGCGCTGCTTGAGCTTAGTGGCGACCACGAGCAGATGATCGTGACAAGCGCCTCCTGCCCGGAGCCCTTATCTGCGCGCCTCGAGAACGCCCACCTCATCGAACTCCCCGCCGCCCAGCAATGACCCGGGCGTTGCCTGAGTTCTGAGTCGTTCTCTGCGTTCTCCCTGTCCCCCGAAGCCTTGGCGAAGGGTGACGCCTTCTCTCTGAGAGACCGAAGGTTTCTCTTAACCCGCATTGCCCATATGAGCGGCGAGGTTTTCGGTAGAGGTGCGAAGAAACTGGCGGCAGACGGTCCGTAGCGGGCATCGCAGCAGAGATCGCGGGAGACACCCAATGGGTGAAAGCCAACAGCAGTTGAGCCTGGAGTTCGACGCCCGAGCAGAAGAACTACCTGTATTGGGTGCACTCGACGGGCCGGGACGGCGGTCGGGGTGGCGGCCGTTCTGGTTGGGAGCGCGCTGGTTGCCCTTGGCGCCCTGCTGGTGTTGTGGGTCCTCCGACGGCGCAGCGATGCGTGGCCTCGGCGAAGCGCACGGCGTCATCAGAAGTGTTGGGCGGCAGCAGTCAGCACGCTCTGGGTGGGGAGCGGGGGTGGCCTGCTTCATCGAGCAGCGGAGGGGGTCGTCCGAGTCGACAGCTTCCCGCTGCGAGCAGTCATTGAGTGTCGGTGGCGAGAGTGCATACTCGGGTCCCAGGACTCCCAGCGAGGCCGAAGGCCGACAGACCGAAGTCTGGCTCGCAATCGCTGACCGTTCAGCCAACGACAGCGTTCGCCAGTCCGGTGTGGGTGATTTCGGGAGGAGGGTCCTGAATGCGCGGATACATTGTGCCGCTGGTTGGCCTGTTCCTGGTTGTCGGCCGCTTGGCCGCGGATCCCCTGGTGGAGTCCATTCAGAAGGGCGAGCTCGACGCGGTCAAGGCGGCTCTCGACGCTGGAGCGGATGTCAATGCCCGGGATGCCTCGGGCCGCCCGCTGCTGCATGTGGCGCTGCAATCGCGGAACCCGGCTATCGCGGAGCTTCTGCTGGAGCGTGGCGCCGACATTCATGCCCGCGACCCTGAGGGCCGGACGGCGCTGCTGGTCTCGGCGGACCGCCGCCGTGTGGACGTAGCGAAGGCGCTCATCGAGCGAGGAGCCGATGTCAATGCATGCGACGCGCAAGGGCTGACAGCCCTGCACATGATTGCGCCCTACCCCAAGGCTACCGACCTCGCTAAGCTCCTACTCGAGCGCGGCGCGGATCCCAACGCCCGCGACAAGCGCGCTAGCACCCCGCTCATGCGTTCTGTATCGAACCACTCCGAACTCACGGCCATGCGCGAGGCCCTGATCGAGGCCGGAGCCGACCTCATGGCGCGCAATGCGGAGGGCCACACCGCGCTGCACGTCGCCGCGGAGTGGGGGCCGCTCGAGGCCACACGATTGCTCATCGACAGCGGCGCGAAGGTCGATGCTCGGGACCTCAGCGGCCGGACGCCACTGCACGTGCTGCACCACGGGGACGCGGCGGCAAAGATAAGCCTGCTTCTCCAATCGGGCGCTGATCTCCATGCTCGGGACGATGCCGGAGCGACGCCTTTGCACGCAGCCGTCGGAGGCCGATTCCCGAGCCGCGACCTAGCGATGGCGCTCATCGCCCACGGCGCTCGCGTCAACGAGGAGGCCGACGACGGGTCCACGCCTCTGGATCATACCCTCAGCACACCCCACGGAATCTACGTTGACATGGTCAAGTTGCTGCTGGAGCATGGGGCGACCGGCTCAACGCTCCACAGCGCAGCACTGGCCGGTGACCTCGACAAGGTGCAGCAACTCCTGCGCGAGGGAGCTGACCCCAGCGCACGCGATGCCGCAGGCCGAACCCCGCTGGACTACGTGTCGTTCGCTGGGAGCTCCCGCCCAGACATCGCCCGGGTGCTCGTCGAGGCGGGAGCTGACCTGACCGCACAGGGCCAGGACCTTGGGACGGCCTTGCACACAAACGTCTCCTCACCCGAGGTTGTGCGGCTCTTGTTGGCTCGTGGGGCGGACCCCAACGCCCGCGGCCGTAACGGCGAGACGCCGCTGCAGCGCACGAACAGAGCTGGGGGTGCCGAGGTGGCTCGGCTCCTCATCGAGGCGGGGGCTGACGTCAACGCGACCGACGAGGCAGGCCAAACGCCGCTCAACGGTACGTGCTGCTGCCAGGATGCAGAAGTGGTGCGAGTGCTGCTGGAGCACGGGGCTGATCCCAACAAGGGAACGCCCCTGGTGACCGCTGCCGAAGATGGCGAGATGGATATCTGTCGGATCCTGCTCGAGTATGGCGCGAACCCCAACAAGGGCTGGCCGATCGTGAGCGCGGCCTCCTCCGGCAACGTGGATTTCGTGCGCCTGTTGGTCAAGCACGGTGCCGACCCGCTGGCGAAGAGCGAGCGGTCCGGCCATACCATGCTGCACGCGGCGGCCTCCAAGAACGACGTAGCGATGGCCGAGCTGGCCCTGGAGTTGGGGGTGAACGTGAACGCCCGCGACCGGGACGGCAGGACGGCGCTTCAGCGGGCCGCCCGCAGTGCCGGATTCGAGAGCGACCTCTGGCGTTTCTTGGTTGATCGGGGCGGGGACCCGCTTACCGTTGACAACGAGGGTCTCACCGTGCTCGACTGGGCCGCCATCATCGGCGCGCTCGATGGCTTCAGCCGCGTCCCCGACGACCTACGTAAGCAGGCCGCCGCCCGCAACATCCATGCGGCGGCCATACACGGTGACGTGGAGGCCGTCAGGGCGTTCCTCCACCGGGGAGCCGACCCCAATGAACGGCACTTCCGCGACGGGAAGACCCCCCTCCACTGGGCCGCCATGATCCGCCATACCGACGTGGCGCGGCTGCTTATTGAGCGTGGCGCGGATGTGAACGCCCGCGAGGCCAACGGCAAGACGCCGCTGCTGCAGGCGTGCACGTGCCGCGGGAAGGCCCATGGGGTCAGGCGGGACATGCTGGAGCTGCTGCTCGATAGCGGGGCGGACGTCAACGCCCGCGACCGCCGCGGGCACACGGCGCTCCACTACACCGAGAGGGTTTCGGTGTGGGCGGATCTTCTGAGAGAGCGCGGCGCCGTTAAGTAACCGGCCGACCAGCAGCCCGCAATCCACCCTTAAGAGAATGCTGCGCATTCTCCGCGTTCTCTGCGGTTCGCCGTTGCCGTCAGCCGTAGACGCCCGTCTTTCGGCCCTCATCGAGCATCGCCAGGTAGTTCTCCACCGGCATGTAGTTGGTGATGCTGTTGCCCGAGCCCAGGGCCCAGCCGCCCCCGGGCGCACATTCCTCGATGACCCTGCGCGTGTAGCGCCGCACTTCCTCTTCGCTGCCGCGCGAGAGCACGTCCACGTCAATGCCCCCGAGCGCCGCCACACGCGAGCCGTACTGCCGCTTGAACTCCGCCACCGGCTGGATGACGTCCTCGAACGAGTGCTTGGCGTCAATGCCCACGTCCTCGATGAGGTCCGCCATTACCTCGGCGCAGTTCCCACATGCATGCAGGATCACCGGCTTCCCGTGCTGGTGGGCGCACTCGGTCAGCCGCTTATGCCAGGGCAGCACGTATTCCCGCAAGTGCGCGGGCGAGATCATAGTCTGCGTCTTGAAGCCCAGGTCGTCATTGAGCGCGACGGCTCCGATGTGATCGCACTCGCAGAGCACCTCATAGAGGTCCAGTGACGCCTGGCCGATGTTGTCCGCAACCGCTCGCACCAGCTCCGGCTCCTCCATGAGCGCGTAGCACAGCGGCTCGTATCCCATCAGCCCCACCAGATTCTCCAGCGGGCCGTTGGGCAGGACGGGTATCACCTTCATCCCCTCGGGCAGCAGCGGCTCGAGCTTCTCGATGTCCTCGAAGCTGGCGTCTTCGACCTTGGGCCACTGGTACTGCTCGAACTGCTCCCAGCTTTCCAGGGGCCCGTGGGCTTCATCTCGCCAGCCGCGCTGGCCGCTGCCGCGGAGGGCGGTATCCTCGGCCAGCAGGTGGTCGCGCCCGGGGAAGCCGAAGCCATGCCGCCCCACTACGAAGTCGTAGCCGAGCTTCGTCATGAACTCGACGCGGTACTTGCGCGCCTCATCGGCGTCTTGGGGGATGGGGCGTCCCAGCACTGCCTCCCCGACCTGCAGATCGAAGAACAGGTCGAAGAACGGGACGCGGTCGGGCTCTCCCCGAAGTCGCAGCACGGTCAATAGCCGCTCGAAGTCCGGCTCCCACAGCCCGCGGCTCATCTGTCAACTCACTCCTTCGCGCCTCAGGTCATCGTGGCGTGCGCCGTTTGTCGTCAGGAGAGGCCGGCTTGTCCACCGTTTCATCCGCCGTAGCCTTGGCGAAGGCGGAAGGCTTGGCGCGTCCCTTCCACAACCCCGTCGCCCGTTGGTCGCGACACGCCGACGCCTCGCGGAGGCGATTTCCCCCGAACTCGCCACCTCCCTCCCCTCAGCTTCGCCGTTGGCCACCTGAGCCCGCCGGCAACTTGAGCTTGACTCCGCGCGGCGCGTTTCCTATAATACACAACGCGGGAGTGGCGCCGAGGTGGTGGAATTGGTAGACACGCTAGCTTGAGGGGCTAGTGACCGTTCTCGGTTGTGCGGGTTCGAATCCCGCCCTCGGCACCATACGGCAGCGACGACAGCCAAGACAGCTACGAAAGCCACGACAGCAACGGCAACGACAAGGGCTCACTGCAACGGCAGTGACGACAGCTACGACGGCAACGGCCAGCGTGGCCGTGAGCGTAGGCGCAGTATGGGCGGTTAGCTCAGCCGGGAGAGCGTCTGTCTCACGCACAGAAGGTCGCAGGTTCGATCCCTGCACCGCCCACCATACGGCAGCTACGACAGAAACAACAGCGAAGACAGCAACGACCACGGCAACCACACGAACGGCGTGTGAAGCCGTTCCAGCAGGGCCCCGGGGTCATCGTATCGGCCGCAGGTGTTGTTGGCCGTTGTCATAAGTTGTTGTCGTTGCTGTCGTCGCTGTCGTTTCTTTCGTCGCTGTCGTCGCCGCCGTAAGCGGGAATAGCTCAGTTGGTAGAGCATCAGCTTCCCAAGCTGAGGGTCGAGGG
>CBFDBV010000250.1:0-7147 GCA_965603135.1 uncultured bacterium | reverse complement strand
AGCGTCCGGAGCGCGTGCAGCACCTCTGAGGCCAGCTTCGCCCCGTGAATGCCGAGGGCCGCCGGCAGATCCGGCGGCCCTGTCGGGTCGAGGTCAGGCGGGGCAAGCTACTCCGGGCGCTCGTACTTCTCCAGCTTCGGCTCGATGTAGAACTTGTGGAAGCGCGGGTAGCTGGGCAGGGCCGGGTCCGGCGCCATCTCGCGGCCCTGAATGAGCGGCTTGCAGTAGGTGACGAACTCCTCGGTGATGTCGTTCCCCTCGTCGTTGATCCACTCGCGCGGGACCGCCTTCGACTCGCCGGCGACGCTCATCAGCGAGGTCGAGCCACACTCCCACTCGAAGGGGTCATCACGCTCCCGCTCGATGGTGACCATGATGTCGGTCTCCCCGCCCGCGGCCTGCTCGACCGCGCTCTTGCCGACCGCATAGGCCTCGTCGAGGTCCACCTGGCTCGCGGTCGCCATGAAGCAGCGCTGCATATTGCCCGGCCGGTCGAAGCGGGCCCGGACGCCGACCGCCTCCTCAACCATGTCCGCGAGCGCCTGAGCCACGCCGCCCAGCCGCGCGTGGCCGAACTCGTCAACCTTCTCCGAGGTGGTCGCGACCTCTGACTCGGCAAAGGAGAAGCCCTCGGAGACGGCGATCACGCAGGTGCCCTTCTCGGCGTAGGTGCGCTTCACATCATCAATGAACTGGTCGGGGTTGACCTCCACCTCGGGCAGATACACGAGGTGCGGCGCCTCACCCGCGTCGGCGCGCCCCACGGCGGTGGCCCCGGTCAGCCAGCCCTCGTGCCGCCCCATTATCTCGACGACCTCCAGGTTGCCGAAGGCCTCCGCGTCCCTGGCCACGTACTGGACGGAGGCGGCGGCCAGGCGAGCGGCGCTGCCGAAGCCCGGGCAGTTGTCGGTGATGACCAGGTTGTTGTCAATGGTCTTGGGGATGCCCACGATCTGCATCTCCCAGTCGCTGCCCTTGGCAAGCTCCGACATCAGGTGGCAGGCAAGCTGGGAGTCATCGCCGCCCGTGTAGAAGAAGTAGCGCACCTCGTGGGCCTTGAAGACCTCCAGCGCCCGCTCCAGGTCTGCCTCCTTGGGCTTCAGGCGCGAGGTGCCCAGGCCCGCCGAGGGGGTGAAGCGCATCTCCTCGATCAGGTCCGGGTCCTCGCGGAAGAGGTCAATGAACTGCTCGTTGAGGACGCCGTCCATGCCGTGAACAGCGCCGTAGAAATGCTGGATCTCGTCCAGGTCCCAGGCCGCCTGGATCGCCCCCACCAGGCTGGCGTTGATGACGCATGTGGGGCCACCCGACTGTCCTATGACCGCATTGCCCTTCAGTGACATTCTCTTGCAAGCCCTCCCGTACGGCAGAAGCTGGACGCTGGAGACGTCTGCTCCGGCCAGTATATCACAGACCTACGCGCGCGACAACCCGGCGCCCGGCGCTGTGTCTACCACCCGGCGAGGGTCGAGTACGTGTCCGGCATTCGCTCCTTGCGGAAGACATCCTTGAAGGAGCGCGGCATCAGGCGGCCCTCGTCGGTCACCCGCACATCGGCATAGCCGGGGGTCAGGTCCACCTCCGCCACGTAGACGCCCTCTTCCCCGTTCGCGTTGGCCAGGATAAGGCCGTTGCGCTCCACGATCAGGCTGCGCCTCTGACTGTAATTCGCCGTCACGTAGAAGACGCCGTTCTCCAGCGCGCGCATCCGCACCGAGGCCGGCCACGCGGTGCCGTCCGAGCGTCCGTCGCCCCAGATGGGCAGGCAGATGATGTCGGCCCCAGCCAACGCCAGCGCCCGCGCGCCCTCGGGGAAGTCGTTGTCATAGCAAATCTGCATCCCTACCTTGCCCAGGTCGGTCTCAAAGACCGGATAGCTGTCCCCAGGCGTGAAGCCCCAGTCAACCTCAGCGCAGGGCAGGTGCACCTTGCGGTAAGCGCCGATGAGTTCCCCGTCCCTGCCGAACAGCGCCGCCGAGTTGTACGCGACCTCTTCGGCCTGCTCGTAGATCCCGGCCACCACGTAGATGGAGTGCGCCGCCGCCGCGCGACCCAGGGCCGTGGACATCGGCCCGCCGGGGATCGGCTCGGCGCAATCGAGCGCCTTCAGCCCGGTGCCCGCCATGTTGATGCCCTCGCCCAGGCAGACCAGGTCGGCGCCCATCTCGGCGGCCTTCGCCACCTGCGCAGCGGCCCACTCGCAGGCCTGCTCGACGGTGCTCTTCGCCGGCGCGTGGCCCTGCACCACCGCGAGCTTGGCCGTCCGCCGCTCCGGCGGGTCGCACGGCTCCACGCTCAGCTTGCCGAAGGAGACCATCCCGCCGGGCGCCCAACGCGCCATCAGCTCAACGCGCACGCGGTTAGCACCCTCGGGCACGACCAGGCGGGCATCGAGCCGCGAGGTGTGGACGTCAATCAGATCGTCCTTGAGGAACTGCCGGTAGAGCCACGGCGGCCAGCCCTTGTGCACGGGTGGCTCCGCGTCCCAGAACAGCCGGACCACGGAGTGATCCCGCGGATTTGCCTCGCCCTCACATCGCACCTCCCCGGTCACCCGCACCGCCTTCGCCGTCTCAGGCAGCACCACCGTGCGGAACAGGCAGCCCATCGAGGCGCCGTTCGGCCGCACCGTGAAGCGCGCCCAGTGCGCGCCATCCGCTTCGACGATCTCAAGCTCGGGCGCGGTCGCTGGATTGCCGAAGTTGACCTCCCAGCCCGCCGGGACGCCATCTTCGTCGAGGTCCCGGAACTCCGCGTTCTCCAGCAGGTTCATCGGCTCGGCCATCAGACTGCTCCCTCCCAGACACATCAGCACCGAAGCCACGAGCGTGCGCGCAGTGCGATTCATCCGGATCATCCTGAGCGACCTCCCACACGGCCTACTCATCCCAGGTGAGCGTCTTGCCTGCCACCTCTGCCGCCTTGTAGAAGCCTGCGGCCGGGGCCTGACAGGCGAACCAGTACTTCGTGTCCAGCGCGCGCAACAGCTTGAAGAAGACCTCCCTGAGCCTCGCCTCGTCCGGCGCGCAGACCCGCAGCACCTCCCCATCTACCTGAACCGGCTTGCCCTCCGGCTCGCCGATCTGAACCACCACCGCCGGGCCAGCCTCCGGGGCGCCCTGGGCAATGAGTATGACGCACTCCTCTTCCTGACCGACTGCCTGCGCGTACCAGTACCGGAAGTACAGTTGGAGGCGCTCGGCCAGCAGGCGCTCGGTCTCGGAGGCGTCAGGCCGCACGTAGACCGTGCAGTTGGGTTCGCCGTCGCGCGTGAAGGGGAAGTCGAGGATGGCCTCGTCGCTGCCGCCGAACACCTCGGAGGCCAACCGGACGACGAACTCCCCCTCGCCTGCCAGCGGCAGCAGGAACTCGGCAGCCTCCGCCCCTTCGGTCGGCGAGACGCCGGCGCCTTTGAAGCTGGCGAAGACGATGGACATACCCTCGGGCACCCGGACGCGCACGGTTGCATCGCCCTCGCCCATCAAGCGGAGCCTCGTTTCGCCGCCGCAAAGCCCAATACTTCGCGAGACGACGGCCCTCGTCACTGCCTGGGGCGGGAGGATCTCCGCCTGCGCACGCAGGAGGATCGGCGTGCGCACGGGCACAGTCAGGTCAATCAGCGTCTCGCCGCCCTCAATCGTGTTGCTGCGCTCTGCCCCATCGTGATCGCTGAACAGGCAGACGCCGTCGCTCAGCCGCGAGTTCTCGATGGCGACCTGGCCCTGGACCTGCTCAGCGGTCTCGTGGGCGATGGCGATCAGCGTGTCCAGGCCACCGCCATAGCGCGTCGCCCAGCAGGGCTCGGGCACGCGGGCGGCAGGCACCGGCTCCCAGCCGGTGGTCACGCACTCGCTGATGGCAGGCAGCCAGCGCACCAGCCGCTCGACGCCCTGGGCGAAGTTCGCCGGCGGGATGAAGCCCACGCGCAGGCTCTGCAGCAGCGTGAAGTCCGCCAGGCCGCGCAGCACAGCGCGCACCTGCTCCGGCTTCGCCGCCTCCAGGTCAATGAAGCGCTCCACTCCGTAGCCCTCCCACCACACGAGCGTCTTGTGCCCCATCAGCCAGCGCAGGTGGTCGGAGAACGTGCGGTCCACCTTCCACGGCTCGCCCTCGAGCATCGCGCTGTCCGCCCAGAAGGGCGCGGTGTACGCGCACCTTGCGCCCGGGTTCGCGACCACGGCGAGGCGCGTGCCATCCTCCGTGCGCATGTCGCCGACGAACTGCATCAGCCGCGCGACAGCGACATTCTCGGCGCAATAAACGCCCTCCTCATCCCAGGCTCTCCCATCGAGGTTCTCGAGCGCCGGGCCGCGGTACTTCGCGCTGCCGCCGGCGGTGTCGAAGGCGAAGCCCAGCAGCCCCAGCTCCTCGGCCACTGCCCGCATATCCTCGCGGCTCTGCCGGCCGAAGCTGGTCTCGCAGGGGAACACGCGCCGCTCGTAGTCGTGGCCGGTGACCCAGGGCGTGGTGAAGCGCGTGCGCGCCCGTGGGTCGGTGGTGAGCGCATCGGGATAGACCTGCATGGCAAGTTGCTCCTCGCACCAGATCTGCGAGGGCACGTAGAACATCATCGTCACGTCGCAGCGCTCACCGTGCGCGAAGCGCTCCTTGCGCCACTCGTGGAACTGCGCCAGCGGCTGCGCGCGGTCCTTGCTCATCTCGCGCACCGGCTCGTACTCCCAGAACTCCTGGCGCCCGTAGATGTCCCCGGTGCGCCGGAAAGGAGCGTAGCACCAGTCCCAGCCTGTGCACAGACGCCGGCAGATCTCAGGGTCCCATTCACTCGGTCGCTTGAAGCAGCGATACTGCGCCCCGCCCAGGCGCGCGCGGGGATCAATATCCGGGTCCGCGCGGAACATCCCCGGATAGGTGCCGTAGTAGGCGTCGAGCACCTCGTAGTGACCCCACTCGCCCGGCCGCGAGGCCGCGAAGAAGCTGATCGTCTCGTCCGCCTCGGCGTCGAGCACGATGCGCACCGACGAGCGCATCGTCGCCGAGCCGTCCGCGGCCGGTATGTACCTGTGCCCCAGCCACGAGCGTATCTCCGTCGCCGCCAGGCCCAGGCCCAGACTGGCCCGCTCCGTCCATGCGGCGCAGACCGGGAACACGCCCGCCAGCCCCTCCAAGGTCACCTCCTCTGCGGGCCGCTCGACCTGCTCCCAGCCGTCGAAGAAGATGAGGCCCTCGGTCGAGCTGAGCTGCGCCTCGATGCCGATCTCCAGGAGCTGCTGCTCGCCCGCGTTCACCATCGCGAAGGTGACCACCAGGCCCTCCTTCCACCTGGCCCAGGCGGCCGAGATCATCACCGGCAGGTCGCAGGCGAGCCGCGAGTAGGCCCTGTCCCCGTCAACCACTATGTCAGCGGGGACCAGGTCCACCCGTTTCCCGCTCTTGCCATCGTAGAGGTAGAAGCCCAGCCCGGAGATCCACCCGGGCGCGAACTTGCTCGCGCAGGAGACTATCTCCCCCCGGTCACCCAGCGTCACGGATAGATCGCCCGCCTCCACCGTATGCTCGGCAGCCACGGGCCCGCCAAGCAGCGCGATGCCCGCCAGATACAGGATGGCTCTGCACATTCCTAGTCACCCCCCTGCTCGGGGTAGTCCCTGGCGGTCCGTTGCCCGTCTGCCGTCGTCACGCCGACGCGGTAGACGGCGTCAGCAGGCACGTCTTCGAGCACCTTCTCAAAGGTCGCCGGCAAGCTGGCGCCTTCGGGCGAGGCGAAAAGGGGCTCTTCACGCTGATCGGACCAGATCCTGATCTCCTTGAGCTGGTCCTCGCCGGCCTCGATCTTGACCTTCAAGGTAGTGCGCGCCAGGCCAAACCACACGTCGTCAAACGAGACCTCCCCGGGAGTGAAGTACATCCCTACGCTGAGGGAAACGCTGCGCAGCTCCTCCGGGATCTTCGCCGCCACGCGGAACGGATACCACTCCTCCGGGTCCGCGCCGGCCAGCGCCTCCTCGGGGATGAACACGGGCACGAGCCAGTGCCCACGCATCGAGCCGAAGTACACCCGCTCGTCCACTTGCGCGACCTCTGCGCCTTGCTGGGCCTTGCCGTGGACGCGACATAGTATCCGCCCGCCCCCGAGGCGGTAGAAGCCCTTGAAGACATGCTCCCGTCCCGGCTCCACCTCGACGGCCTGCGACCAGTAACCGGACATCTTCCCCGAGTGCGCCTTCAGATACAGCGAGCGCGCGCCCGTTTGCCCGGTGTCCGCCCACTCGGTCACGAAGTTGTCCGGGGTAGCTGTGCCCCAGCGCCAGTGAGCCGGCTGGTCATCTTGCCCCTCCTCCATCCCCGGATTCTGCGCCAGGTTGGCAACCGGCAGAGGCGGATCGCTGGAGAGCTGTATCTCCACGGCCGCAAGCGGCCCGGCCGCGAGCGCAATCACCGCCACCAGCAACGCATCTCTCATCCTTCTCACCCGCCTGCTCGATGTCGCTTGCCAAGCGCTGGCCAGGAAGCTGTTCGCCGGAGTGTGCCGCGCACCTGCTAGAAAGCCGGTGGCGAAGGGAAGTCCCGCGCTCGCGGCGAACCAGAAGCGCGACGCAGAGCAAGCTGTCTGTGGGTTTGAGCACGGTTGTGGGGGCCGAGACATGCGCCGTTGCAGGGCACTGATCGCGGTTGCGTTGTGCAGCATGACGTCGGCTCACTGCCAGGTCACGCTTCCGGTGCTGGATGAGGATGCCTGGGAGCTGCGGCCCGATTGGATCGGCGACGCCGAGCGACGCTCCGAGCATGCCGTTTACGCGGTTGAGGACGGGATCGCTCAAGTCTCGGTGCCGGAGCCGGGTAAGGCCATGAGCGTGCGAGCGCGGATGGAACAGCCGATAGACCTGGCGGCGCTCCCCTATATCAAGGTCCGTTACCGGGCCGTGGGTGTCACCCGCGCGTACGGCCATGAGTACTTCCTGTACCTGCACAGCAGTGAGGGCGGGGGGAGCACAGTCATCCGGCTCGACGAGCTTCTGCTCAACGGCAAGTGGCACACCCAGGTGTTCGAGCCGCACTCAATGATCAAGGCCGACGAGTTCGCGTTTCACGTGACCGCCGGGCGGAAGGGCGGGGAGTTGCAGATAGCATCAGTCGAGTTCCTCGCGGAGTACCCGATATTGTCGGTCGCGGAGAGCCTTTGCCAAGA
>CBFDBV010000249.1:0-7258 GCA_965603135.1 uncultured bacterium | reverse complement strand
CTGCCAACCGGACCACACTTGGGAGAGCAAGGCCCAGAAGATGCGGTCGGCGGGCTTGAGGCGTGGCTTGGCCCCTGAGCGCTGATAGACGGTCAGCTGGTGCCGCAAGGCAAGTATCTCAAGCTGCATGGACAGGCGGCTGCGTTGAGGATAGGTGAGCAGAGCGAGAAGCACACGAGCAGCCATCACCAAGGAGGAAAGCACCACCCAAGCGGATGATGCGTCGCGTTGAGTGGTGGATATTGCGTGGTACGCAAACCTTGCCCTGCAAGCCCGCGCAGGCCCACGGCCCCAGGCGATACCAGTTTTCGATAGGGACAATACGGTGGCCGCGCTTGAAAACGTTGCTCGTGGCCTGCAGGTCAATGGTGAACTCGTGGCCCGGCGGTTCGCGGGTCAGGCGCCCGCCGGAGTGAAGGTAGTAGTTGACCCACCGCGTCCGGGCCATCGGCTACTCGTATTCGTCGCGCCAGATGTCTGCTCCTATCACGAACAGGCGGATTGGCGCCTGGTGGAACTCATGTGCGGGCTTCCCTGAGGACCCGGTCGCGTCCGAGACTGCTGGGCGGCGTTTGGAGAGTGGGGTGCGGCCATTGCCGACGAACGCGTGCGCTGACTACCGCACTGGCTCCTCGTTCGCCTGGATCAAACCGGCCTCGACCGCCGCCTTGTAGAAGCTCATGGCGGGGAAGAAGCTCGCCGCGAAGGCCTTGGGACCGGGGCCGGCTGGGTAGATGACCGCGTCCCCCTCGACGAACTTCGCGCCCGAGTATCCCGCTGTCTCCGTGCGCAGGGCGAGGTTGAAGGTCGGCAGTCCGGCGCGCAGGTATTTATCGTCATCAGTCAGGTTGTAGGCGTGGCTGAGGCCTTCCAGATTCAGCAACCCCGCACCGAGCCGCCGCAGGCTGGGCAGCTCCTTGTAGTAGAACAGCCCCTCGGACGTGAGGCAGTTCTCGATGAGGTCGTCTTCGGCGCGGACGACCATGTCAGCCACCCGCTGCTCCGGGCGCACCCGGTAGTAACACATGAGGCTGTTCACCGCTACAGTTATCATGAACGGGACACGGACCAGGGTGTGATCGGTGTACGGCGCGAGCCACGCGCCATACTCCGCCATCCACTCCTGGAAGTGGTCCACGATGCCCGTGGCTGAGGTCAGCCAGCGCTCGTCGTGGGTCTCCTCATATAGCGCCACCAGCGTGCGAAGCGCCCATCCGGTCTCCCGCGCCGAGGTCGTGCCGACGCCCCTCTCGACGGTTCGCGCGAGATGGCGCAGGACGTTCTCTCCTACACCCAGCGCGGTGTCCAGCGCGAAGCTGTCGCCGGTCTGGTGGTAGCAGTCGAGCAGTCCCTCCACCCACTCGTGGGAAATGGTGACTCCGCCTGTGGCGTGGCGCGCGGAGTGCGTGATCATGCCCTGGTGGCGGAAGGGATCGGGGCTGTGGTGACAGACATCCACGTCCATCCAGTGCTGAGCGGCGACCAGGAGGTAGTCGAGCATGCGCCTCTCGCCGGTACGGGCGAACATGAGCATCGCCGCGCGTGGCAAGTCGTATTCGTGGTTCGCCCAGACCACCTCGCCCTTGCCGCGTCCCTGGTCGGTGTAGCCGCGCTCAGGGCCGTCACCCCAGTTGAGCATCCCGTAGCCGCGCGTACGCCGGTCCGCCAGCTCGGTCAGGTAGCGCTCAACTCGAGGCACAGGCCTCTCAACGAAGACATCGGGCAGGACGTCTGCTGCCCGGTACGTCTCCGCAGGCAGGATCGGGCGGTCGGGCATCTGATACTGCAACCCACGGACGATCAGTGCGTCGCTCCGCTCGGTCCCGTCATGGCAGTGCAGGAGCATACGGTGCGTCTTAGCCACGCCTCGGATCAGCCGCAGGCCTCCGGCCCCCGGCGGCACGAGGCCGATCCGGAGCCCCGCCGCATCCGCCGTCAGCGCCTTCGGGTAGTTCTGGTACGCCTGGTGGATAGTGGCCGACAGCCCGCCGCTTTCGGGTTGGGACCAGTGACCCGTGAAGGTGCCGTAGTTCACCTCAGGCATCTGCTCGTTGCTTTGATAGACCAGGAAATCAGCGTCAATCAGCTTGTGGACCTGCCCATCGCCCTCGCACCACACGGTGCTGGAGCGGTAGTTTGAGGTCGTGATGCCGGCCTTCGTCCGTTCCCGCGCAACGCGCTCCGGCTCAAAGCCCAAACTCATCTCCTCAATGATGGTCTCTTCCGAGGATTCGCGGTTGACGACCTTACACGACAACTCCAGCCACGGCTTGCCGGCCCACAGCGACACGCGGGCGATGAAGTCCAGGCACTCGCTCCCATCGTCCGCGCGATGCTTGCCACGTCCCTCCGTGACCATGCACACGGGCCCGGGCTCCACGACCTGCCACCCGTTTTCGTCCACCACCGCCACGAAGGCCGTCCCCCCCACATCTATGGTCGGACCGGTTACCTGCCCCAGCCCGCCGGGGGCGCTGCCCTCCGGAGTCAGCGCGTGCAACAACCCCATCTCGCCCGGACGCGCCAGGGAGACCTCCAGGGGGCCCGTGTCCAGCGTGCAGCGCCCATCGCTGTCACAGGCGGCCACGGGGACAGGTGGCCCAGGCGCTGCCGCGCCGATCCGGCACTCGAAGTCCTTCCCTGCGTTGCCCGGCAGATCGGCGAGGAAGTGGACCAGCAGCCACTTGATGGAGCCGTCCGGCCAGGTCGCGGTCGGGCGCGACTGGGTGGGCACGGGCTGCTCGCCGTCAAAGACACACACTTGGGTCTCGGGGGCCAGATGGCCCTCGGCGAACGGGATAGCCACGCTGCATGGCTCCGCGTCACGGTCGAAGCGCGACACCTTTTCGAAGTGCAGTGGGATGCTCATGCCTGCCTCCTGGCACGACCGCGTCTGAAGCGCCCGCACGCGTTTCGACGCGGGCGCGAGAATGCCTCCGTGCGAGGGGAAGCGCAGTAGGAGTACGCGAGCGCGCTGCCGGACTACATAGCCGCAGGGCAACGGGAGGGAAAGCGACCCAACCACGATGCGCCGTCTGACGCTACTCGCCCTCCGTGCCGTCGTCGGCCCAGGCCATCCCGGCGCTCAGCGCCGTGGTCAGAAGCACAACTGCGGCGCATCTCACTCACACGGCCACGATCATCACAACTCGGTTCGGACTGCCCCCCGGTAGCGGATCGTGCCCGTCAGATTGACGACAGCAGCGCGCTTAGCCGGGCCTCCCAGAGCAGGGAGCCAAGCTCCTGGACGATCTTCTGGATCTCCAGGTCGAGCTTGGTCCAGGTCACCGCGTCCAGAGGCTGTTCGGCGCCCTGTTTCAGTTCAGTCACACGCTGGCTATACTGCGCGAGCCGCCGGGCGATCTCTGCAGCAGCAGCCTCATTGCTTTCCTGCTTGCCCTCAGCCTCCAGGTCTCCCACCAGCTTCTCCAACGCGGTAATGGACGCCGCCGCCAGTTGCTGGTAGGTTGTCTGCGCGAAGCCCTCATCGCTGAACACCACGATCGGTCCCGTGCGCTTGCCCTTGCGGAACTCCGCGCCGAGCTTGCCGATCATCTCCGGAGTGCCGGAGAGCACCAGGTGGCCGAAGCGCACGGGGTCGTGGAAGCCGTCCCGGACCCGGGCCCACATGGTCCACTGTCGGCTCTCGCCAATGTGTCGGTCGCGGCAGACGTTGAACCCCACCACCGCTCCCGCGCGTGGCTGCACGCCCAGGCTCTGCCAGGGAATCGCGAACTCCAGTGACCAGAAGTCCGGCCCTAGGAATGCCGCTGGCCGGGCCTCGCTGTTCCAAATGGGGTCTGTGCGCACCGAGTCGTAGAGACTGGCGGCCGCGTTGATGGCGAACTGGTAGTACAGGCTGTTGGAGTGCTCCGGGTCCACGAAGATCTCAATGGCCTCGGTGCTGAAGATGGCGTGCTCATCCCGGGGGTGGACCACCGGGCTCAGGCGGTCCATGGCCGGCTCCTCACAGCGCACACCGAAGCACAAGTTCTGCCGGTCATACAGCACGCGCACGGAGGTCTGCACCGGCGCCGGCTCCTCCGGTTTGCCGTAGACCGCGAAGCCGCTCACCACCGGGGCCTGCTGCCACACCGGCTCGTCAAGCTTGCCGTCAAGCACCGGTGCGGTGTCGGCAAGGGCAGCGGGATATACGTAGATCGGGTAGCTGTCATCGCTCCAGGCCAGACCGAGCGCCAGGAGGAACAGCAGGACCGTCATCATCGCACGCGTGGGCATGATGGTCACCTACTTCACGGTGAATTGGCAGGTGGCGGTGGGGCTGGGAAGCAGGTCGGTGGCGTTGACCCTCCAGACCCCGGTGGGATCGTTGAAAGCCACCGGCAGCACGACCTGCGCGCCCTTCCTGTCGGTCAGGATGACCTGGTCGAGCCACTGGGCCGGCGCGCCGTCGGGCATCGTGACCTGCAGCTTCACCGCATGCAGGCCGCGCGAGCGCGGCACAGTCACGCTCGCGGTCAGCAGTTCGCCGCGGCTGACGGTGTCCTGCCCGGTCGCCACCTCGACCGCCGGCGCCTTCCGGTTGGTCACCACCAGCATCTGGGCTCGGTACGGCGTGATGGCAAGTGGGAAGCTCCGTCCATGGCCCAGGTCTCTGCGCGCCTTGAGGTCATGGAGCTGCACGTCGCGGTCGAAGACGATGCGGGCCGGCTCGGCGGCGCCGTGGTAGCGGAACACAGACACGATCTCGTAGCGCCCGTTCCGCCACCTGGTCAGCTCGACGTTGCGCAGGCGCTTTCCGCCCGCATCGAGCACGGAGAGCGCGGGCCGAACGCCGGCCATGCCAAGCATCGCCCCCAGGAGGTCGGCGGCGGACTCATCGGTGCCCGAAACCGCGAGGACGGGATAGGACGACATCGCGAAGTTGAGCAGGATAGCCCGGCCCTCTCCGACCTCGTTGATGAGCAGCAGTGGCGTCTCGCCTGCTTGCCCCAACACGGTGGCGCCGGCCGTCTGCACGCCGGGATCCACCTTCAGGCCGGGCAGGGCTGCCTCGATGGTGTTGCCGTCGGTGGGCAGCCGGACCAAGCCGTCTACGACCACCGCCTCAGACCCGCCGTTGCTCTGCACGCCGAACAGCTCGTCGAGCAGGCCGGCTGCCAGGGGCTTGCAGTGACCGCCGTAGAGAGCGGGGCGCAGATCGGCGATGAGCGTGCCGCCGTCCCGGACGAATTGGGTCAGCAGCTCGGCCTCTCGCGGGCCAAGGGCCTGGATGAAGGGGAGGATCATCACCTTGAACTCGTCCGGCCTGAACTCGCCCAGCCGCAGTTGCCGATCCGTCACGTAGCGGAACTGCAGGCCCAGGTCACGCAGGTTGTTGTGCCAGGCGACGTGATCGCCCTCGTAGCTGCCATAGGACGGCGACATTTGCACCTTCGCGGCATACGCAGAGGGCTGTGAAAAGAGCATCCCCACCCCGTCGTCGAGCATCTCACAGTGCAGGAGCAGGTCTCCGAGGCCCTGGCGCACGACGCGAGTGTCCGCGAGGATCTCCTTCACGGCCGGGTAGGGGTCGAGCGAGGGCGAGATCCAGCCGTGGAAGCGCCCGATGCAGTCCCAGCGCCACCACCAGACCGCGTCGCAGCCCCGGGTGATCATCCGCCAGTACTTCACCAGCAGCGTGTCGGCGTCTTTGGTGTAGCCCATCCAGTTGGAGCGCGGGAAATCGCGCGGGGCGACCGAGCGCACCACCTCGTCCGCGGTCCCCGGGTACGGCGACCAGAAGGTGTTAGAGCGGATGAAGCCATCCAGGTCATCGCCGTCCTGGAAGCGCCCCGCGCCCTCGAAGCCGCACCTGGACATCGGGTCCAGCTCACGGAAGGAATCGCCGAACCGCTCGCACAGCTTGCAGAAGTTGTAGCTCTGATAGGCCTGCCGGTCGTACCAGCGCGGGAAGTTACCGGCCCGGAAGGCCTCGGCTTCATCGTTGTCGTCCGGCTGGCTGAGCTGGACGTCCTCGAAACCGGCGAAGTCAGTGTCCCATGAGGCGTTGAGCGCCTGAATGGTGCCATACTGCTGCCGCAGGTACTGACGGTAAGCCTCCAGGCAGTGCGGGCTCAGGCACGATCCGCGCACCGCGCCCTCGTCGCCCAGCGAGTAGACGAACACCCCGTGCTCGCGGGAGGCCTGGTGGGCGCTCACGATCCCATCCACGTGCGCCTGGATCCCCGCTTCGTCGTTCCAGCAGGCAGGCTGCATCACCCCACCCTCATCCTTGTGGGTGAGGATGCGTGTGGTGTAGGGGATCCAGGAGATGTCATTGGCGGCCACGAAGAGCGGCGGAGTGCCATGGGTGAGCTGGCAGGTGACGCCGGACCGCGCCAGGGCTTCCTCACCGTACGGCGCGAGCGTCCCGCGTGGGCAGTCCCAGATGACGAAGTTGAACTGGCCGCGATGGCGCTTCGTCACTCGCGCGAACTGGTAGGCGCTGGCGACTTCCTGATCGGCCTGCGTGAGGGTGGCCTGGACGCGTACCAGCATCGGGAGCCCGGCGGCGATCGGGAAGCTGAATGTAGCCTCCGTTGCCGGCGGCCCGAGGTCCTCTCGCAACAGCTCGCGGCCGCGACGATCGAACAGACTAACGAGCAGCCGCTCGTCGGCGCCAAGGGGGTCTCCGGCCAGCATGGCCGTACCGGTGAACTGCTCACCCACTTCGCCCCAGTTCCGGTCAAGCGTGACCTCCACCACCTGGCGGGAGCTGGTGACCGCCAGGGCCAAGCTGTCGCTCGCCTCAATGCCCCGTTCGCTGCGACCGATGACATCCACCCGGTAGTCACCGGCGCGCACCACCGGCAGCTCTACGCTGGCCGAGCCGGCAGCGGCGCGCGCGGCGATCCTGGGCAGTGACATCTTCCAGCCGTCGCCGCGCCGGAGGGTCACGTCAAAGACCAAGTTGGGCACCCACCCGGGGGCCTCCCAGCGCACGGTCACCTGGTCAGAGGGCAGCGCCGCCCGATGCACCTCCGCGGCCCGCCGTTCGAGGGAGAGGGAGACCTGTGGCTCCTTGCCCGCCGCCCACAAGAGGGCCTTGCCGAGGCGAAGCTGCCAGATGTCGTACTCCATCTCCCAGCCCAGGGCGTACTCAATCTCCGGCTGGGCCGGCAGGAGAATGGCGCGGCCCTCGAGAATCGAGAAGGCCTCCCCGACCGGCCCCGTCGCCAGGAAGGGCGGCAGGGTCTCGATCCGGTTCTTGTCCTTGCAGATGCGCTCGTCCCTGACGCCGCTCAGGACCAGGCCG
>CBFDBV010000248.1:0-7278 GCA_965603135.1 uncultured bacterium | reverse complement strand
ACCTGGCGGCCTCCTTCCAGCAGGCGGTGGTGGACAGCCTGGTGCGGGAGACGGTACAGGCGGCCGGGCACTTCGGGGTCAGGCAGATCCTCCTGGCCGGTGGGGTCGCGGCAAACCGGACGCTGCGGGATACGATGAGCGCCGCAGCCGAGCAACGGGGCATCGCGTTCCACGTTCCCCCTCGGTGGCTCTGCACTGACAATGCTGCGATGGTGGCCGGCGCAGGCTTCCACCAGGTCGCGCAACAGGGCCGCGATGACCTGCGGATGGAGGTCGAATCGGCCTTGCGCTTGCCGGTGCGCGACGAAAAGGAGCCCCCGTAGTCGCGGTTCCACGAGGGCACGCGCCGGGAGCCGCGAGGGTGCGAAGCGCATGGCAACACCAGCGTGTTACCAGCCGTTGAGGAGCGATACTGTGGAAAACTCTGTGGAATACTCCTCATCGCCCCGCCGGGCGTGTGGAAAACCTCGGCCGGAGCATTCAATCGGGACTGCGACCTCATTGCGTACTAGTAGTGAAATAACATTGCACATAGTGTGTCTTGCCCGGTGTGTGAGGGCGCGACAGGAGGGACCTCGATGATGAGTTGCAGACGGTCGGCGTGCGGACTGTTCGCTGTTCTGCTGGCGACCTGGCCGGTGGCAGCCACGGCCCAACGGGAGGTCACGGTCGGGCCTTGGACGGCCCAGGTCGGAGATGCTGACCTGGAGGCGCTGTCGTACCAGGGTCAACTCGTGGTCCAGAAAGGCGGCATGCGCGCGTACCTACCCGCGTGGGAGGGCGCCCGCTTCGATATGAACGGGGCCAACCTCGAGGTCACGGAGACCAGCGGAACCTGGCATAAGGCCGAGGCGGGCAATCAGGACGCCACGCTCAAGCTCGAACTGACGCCGCAGAGCGCGAAGTACTCGCTGGAGACCACGATCACGGCAGCCGGGCCTACCGAGTACTGGGTGCAGATCGTGCCCGAGGCGGTGCGCAGCGACGACGAGCATTGCCTGGTGTGGGTGGATGGCCGTCTGCGGAGTCTTCCCTTGGTGGGCGAGTTCGAGAGGTTCGGCGGCATCCGCGAGTTGCGCTTCGAGCGGGCGGATCGGACGGTCATCGTCCGCTGCACCGGCTTCGAGCTTCAGGACCGCCGGGCGCAAGGCTCGGGCCTGTTCCTGGTGCGGGTGATCGGCTCCAGCGGCGAGCAACCGCGGACAGTGGCCAGCACCATCGAGATCGAAGTGCAGGAGGCTGAGCCGGAGGCTGTCGCCGGTCGCGAGGCGCTGATCGCGCAGCTCCCCGTGGAGTATCACCCGCTGGCGCTCGCGAACGCCGACCTCGAGGCCGACGAGCCGCTCGCATCGTGGAGCCCGAATCCGCTCGCGGCAGTTGATACCGACATCAAGCACGCTGGCGAGCAGGCGGCGCGGCTGACGATCGCGGGCGAACTCAAGGAAGATGAGCGTGGGCGCGTCTACCTGATTCAGACTGTCCCCGTGGAAGAGGGTAAGCTCTATCAGGCCCAGGCCTGGATCAGGGGCCAGGACGTGAAGAGAGCCGTGGTGACGCACATGTCATCCGTTGGGGCGACCGTCATCCTGGAGTTCGCGGACAAGCAAGGCGAGTGGTTCGCGGGCGGCAGCTACGGCAAGAGCCACTACGGGACCTTCGACTGGCGCCGAGTGCTGACAGACCCGGTGCGCGCCCCGAAGGGCGCGGGCTACGCAATCGTCTACCTGGCCCTGCGCGCGACCGGCACCGCGTGGTTCGACGATGTCGCGCTGAGGGAAGTGCGCTACCACGTGCTGATGCTCGATCCGCTGCCGGGGCAACAGGTCGCGGATAACACGCCGCGCTTCAACTGGCACTTCGGCCCGAAGACGTGGACCACGCTGGAGCTGTGCCGGAGCGAGCACTTCGCCGCGGGCGAGACCGTCGCGCTCCAGGACGTGGAGGTGCCGCCGGTCGCGCTGAAGAGCCCCATCGAGCCCGGGCAGTGGTTCTGGCGCGTGCGCGTGCCCGACTACGACCTCGTGTCGCCCGCCTGGCGCTTCACGCAGACGGCCTCGCTGGACCAGGACTGCACTGAGCCGGAGATCGCGGAGACGCACGGCTGGCTGGCGAGCAAGAGCGCGCCGATGCGGGTGCGGTATTCTGACAACGTGGGGGTCGTGAAGGTGAGCCTGACGGTGGACGGGCAGGACGTGTCCGCAGCCGTGCAGGTGGGAGCCGAGCAGGCCGTCTACGTTCCCGAGGCGGGCTGGAGCGAGGGGCTGCACAAGGCGCTGATTCGTGCCGATGATGCCGCCGGGAACTACGCCGAGCGGCAGCTCTTCTTCACGCACTCGGCGGAGCTGCCACGCACCACGTGGCAGCAGATCGGGGGCGTGGACACCCAGGGCGAGCGGCGCTTCCTGCTGGGGATGTACGGCGTGAAGATCGAGCACATGCCGGAGATCGCAGCGGGCGGCTTCGACTTCGTGCACTCGTACCAGTGGGACGGCGCGGGCAGCAACGAAGAGGCCCTCGAATACCTGGATGAGGCGCAGAAGCACGGCCTGCAGGCCTTTGTCGGCATCTACCGCCGGCGGCTGATGTCCGGCGACGAGGAGTTCGTGGCCGAGCGCGTCGGCGCGCTGATGCACCATCCGGCGCTGTTCGCGTGGTATCTCTACGACGAGCCGGACTTGCAGCATCAATACGTCTCACCTATGTGGCTCGCGCGGTACTACAAGCTCATCAAGGCGCTCGACCCCTTCCACCCGGTCGTCGTCACCTGCGCGGGAGATGGTGCCGTGGAGAAGTACCGGGACGCTCTGGACGTGCACTGGACGCAGGTCTACGGCAGCACGGCGTTCGTGTCGAGCCGGATTGACAGGCACCGGGCCTCGCTGCACGAAGGGACGCCGCTGGCCGCGATCCTGCACTGCTACGATAGGGCACAGACCTCCGTGGTGCGCGGCGGCGGACAGGCTGACCCCGCCGAGTTCCAGCCGGATGGGCGGATGATGCGCGCGAACGCATTCATGGCCCTCGCGCACAACAGTAGCTGCCTCATCTGGTGGTGGTGGGGATACGGCGGGGGCGAGACGATGTTCACGGTCGCGAACGCGCCGAAGGAGTGGGCGTCACTCCAGCAGACGGTCGCGGACATCAAGTCACTGAGGCCGGTGCTGACCGCCGCCGGTGAGATTCACACCTGGGTGGAGACGCCGGCGGAGGATGTCGAGGTGCACATCTGGGAGAAGAGGTTGCCCGACCCCACGGTAATCATCGCGGTCAACCGCGACGAGACGCCATCCGAACTCAGCTTCGCGCCGAAGACACTGCCCAGGGACTGTCGCGTGAAGGTGCTGTTCGAGGATCGAGAGGTTGAGGTGAAGGAGGGCCTGCTCACCGACAGCTTCGAGGAGCTTGCGGTGCACGTGTACGAGTGGGAAGCGTGAGCGGCGGAGGCGACCATGAACGGGCGTGACCGAGTGCTGACGGCACTGGACGGTGGTGAGCCGGATCACGTGCCGCGCGCGTTGAACTTCCACCGCGTGGAGGTCGAGAAGCTGGCGCCGCCTGGCCAGTACCGGGACGACCTGATAGACGTGCAATTCGTCCAGTTCGGCGCCTCGCCTGAGGAGGAGGAACTGCGCCGGCTGGCCCGGCCTTTTCCGCCGGACACGCGCCTGGGCACACCCGCGCAGGCGGCCACCTATGCCCGCTGGGACTACCATCCCGAAAGCCCCGACCGACGTAACCCGCTGGCCCGCGCACGCTCGCTGGACGACCTGCGCAACTTCCCCTTCCCTGATGTCAGCGGACCCTATGACATCGAGGGCCTGTCCTGCCAGGTGAAAGAGCTGCACGCGCGCGGCCTGGCTGCCGGAGGCAATCTGCCTCACCTGGGCGGCGAGCTGTTTGAGGCCGCCTGGCGGCTGCGGGGCCTGGAGAACTTCCTGCTAGACCTGGTGGAGCGTCCTGGATGGGCTCACTTCCTCCTCGACCGCTTGACCGACCTGGCCCGGCCCAAGGCTGAGGCGTTGGCCCGGGCCGGCGCGGACGTGCTGGCCCTTGGCGATGACGTGGGAATGCCAGGGACGATGATGATGAGCCCCGATCACTGGCGCGAGTTCTTCAAACCGCGAATGGCGATGATCATCCAGGCCGCGCAGGCGCTCAAGCCCGACCTCCGCGTCCTCTTTCACAGCGACGGCTATTACGAGCCGATCATCCCCGACCTGATGGAGATCGGTGTGAACGCGATCAACCCCCTCCAGCCGGAGCACATGGATGCAGCCCGCATTCGCCGTCGGTTCGGCCCGCGGCCGGCGCTGTGGGGGACCGTGGGCCATCAGACCACTCTTGCCTTTGGCACGCCCGAGCAGATCCGAGAAGAGGTCAAGCATCGCGTCGAGACCCTCGGCCGCGCGGGGCTCATCCTCTGTCCGGCCTACGACCTCTACGGGCCGGGCGTCCGCTGGGAAAAGATCGCCGCCTTCCTGGCGGCGGCTGAGGTCTACGGCCGGTAGCGCAAGCTCCCCTCTTCGCCCGCCTTCGCCAAGGCTGCGGACGGGGGGACAGTCACCTGAGGTGACTGTCCCCATTCTTCGCCACGGCTGGCGTACTGCCGTTGGGAGTTGAGCCTCCGCTGCTCGCCGGAGCTGCCGGGCCTCGCTACTTCTCGACCTTCTCCAGCTCTTCTGCCTTCTCGTCTGCGATGTCCGCCTCGTAGAACTCCCCGGCCGCCGGCAGCACCATGTGGAAGGCCGAAGTGCAGTCAATCTCCAGCCTCCCCTGCTCGATCTGGCACTCCAGCAGGTGGCCGCCGCCGGTCCTATCCTCGGTCAGGAAGTGCAGGTGATAGCCGGTGACGTTGATGCCCTTCATATACTCCGGCAGCCGGAACCCCGCGAGCGTGCCCCGCACGTTGGCGAACTCGAAGGTCGGCTGGTGCTTGACGACCTCGACGAGCTTGGGATACGGCTTACTCTGTTTCGGCACACTCCGCGTCTTGACGTGACTGAACAGGCCCTCGATCCTGACCGCGTAGGGGATATTGACGGTAGGCAGCAGGCCGTCCACGACCTCCTCCAGCTTCTCGTAGCTCGCGATGTCTTCTACCTCCTCGGTCCTGTCGGCCTCGAAGAAGGTGACGCAGGCGAAGGGCGTTTGCCCGGCGTCCGCGATCTCGTGCACGCTTCCCTGCGCGTCAATCTGATAGAACGCGCCGTCGAAGCCGATGACTTCACCGTCGAGGCCGTTGAGGGTCCCGATGCCGAAGTCACCGTGCCCCTTGAGCTGCTCGAAGGTCACCTCGCCATCGTAGACGCCCTCCAGCAGCGCGTTGATGGTCGAGGTCTGAAAGAGCACGTCTATGTTCGCTTGCGGCTGTGCCTCCTGGCAGAGGGCGAGGTCAGGCGAGAGAACGGCGAGCCACGTGAGCAAGGCCAGCAGCACGAGGGGCCGCCTCAAGACCCCAAGTAGGGCGGGCTTCCAGCCCGCCAATGCCGGTCTCGGATGCTTTGAGACCACTTCGCGTCTGGATCGTGCCTTCATTTGGCGATGCCTCCTGCGATGGACGTGCGCCGAGCGCGGGATCAGTCTACCCCGTGTGCGCCGGGGATGCAAGCCGAGGGGCTATGAGGGCAGCATCCGAAGTGGTGATGGTAGGAGCTGGAGGCGGACCGGGTCGTGCTATCGTGCGCAGGGGCGCCGTCTTCGTTTCCGAGGAATGCAGAACGGCCGGGGGAACCTGCGAAACCCCTCACGCCGCTGGGCATCCGGCTGCCGACGGCGATGGTGCCCTGATGGAGCGACCGTGTCGCCTGTTGAGGCTGGGGTAGGCCGTTGGGCGTGGTTGCTGCTGTCGTAGCCGTTGTTGCTGGCGTATGGAGGGGCCCCATCCGGCCCATGTCGTTCTCGATGCAGGTGTACGGGGGCCGGCCTCACCCCGAGCTGCGGGCGGGGTTCGAGCGGCCCCTCCATGCGACAGCGAAGGGCGGCGGCTTGTCGTGACGCCGTTACGGGGCAAGCCCTTCGCCGGCGCTATCCCTTGAGCGTCGCCGTCACCTTCAGGTCCCTGACCGGCCGACTCGCGTCCAGGTTCTCGACCATCACCTTCACGAACCGAACGGCGCAGTCCAGGTCGAAGCTCTGTCGGCAGGGTCCGCCCGCGTCGGGTGCCAGGTCAAAGGCCGCCAGGTCCACGGTGTCGTAGTCCCGCCCCGCGGGATCGGCGCTGGAGCGCACGTGAAGGCGCAAGCCTGCGGCACCAGCGGGGGGCAAGCGGTGCGCCGGACCAGAGCCGGTCTCAGAACCACCCGTAGGGCGGGCTTCCAGCCCGCCAATGCCGTCCTCGGGGGTTCTGAGGCCACTCCTGGCCGAGGGCTTGCCCTCAGCGGAGCCGAATGTGCACTCGGCGGTCAGCGCGCAACTGCGGATGTGCTCCAGGCTCACCGTCGGACAGACATGCAGCGACGAGCACTCGCCTGGGCCGAGTTCCGCCAAGCTGAGCACGGGCATAGGAATGCAAAACGGCGACTGCGTCGCCAGCACCTGGACGCCGAGGTCCTCGAGGCTCTCGCGGAAGCCGGGGACGTAGCGCAGAGTGTGAAAGAGATAGATGAGCGGCGGCTCGAAGAGATGGTGAACCTCGGCGAAGGCGGCGGCGCCCGGGTCCCTCTCGCGCATGGCCACGGGGTTGCGCGGGGACTTGGTGAAGTTGACGCCGTCGCGGCTGTATGCGTAGCCGACGCTCTCCTGGGAGCGGATGCGGGTCGGGTGCAGAGACGCGGCGCCGTAGAAGATATGAAAGACGCCCTCGCGCAGCGTGACCTCGGCCTCTGAGTAGCCGCCATCGTCCCAGGCGCCCCACTCGCCCTGCGACCGCAAGCGGTCGCTCCCCGCCGCCACAGCTCCGCCCGTCGGCAGCACGGGATTGCCCTCGTAGGGTGTCCACGGGCCCTCGGGGTGGTCAGCGTGCGCGAGGGAGATGGGGCCGTAGTCAGGCCCACCGCCGGCCTCGGCCGAGCCGATGGGATGCTCGGTGTAGAGCCAGTAGCGCCCTTCGTGCTTGAAGGCCGCCCCGACGTAGCCGAAGTCCTCCATCAGCGGATTGCCCTGGTATCTGGTCCAGGGGCCGGCCGGTGAGGGCCCTGTGACCAGGCCGATGCCCCAGTGGCCGGCCCCCTGGGCTTGGTGGTGGCCGGAGTAGAACAGGTAGAACGTCTCCGTGCCCTCTTTCAGGATGGAGGCGCAGGCGACGCTGGCGTCGTCCCAGGCGCCTTCGGGGCCGAGGTC
>CBFDBV010000247.1:0-7297 GCA_965603135.1 uncultured bacterium | reverse complement strand
ATTGCCCATTGCCTATTGCCCTTGTAGTGAACAGCGATGCTGAGTCAAATCGCCAACCTCTGGGCCCAACTCGAGCGCCGCCAGCAGACGACCCTGCTGGTGTTGGGCTTCGCCATTGTGGCCGGCCTGATCGGGATGGCCTGGTGGATCAGCAAGCCCCTCTACGCGGTGCTCTACGCCGGTCTCTCCGCCGAGGACGCCGCGGCCGTCGTCGAGCAGCTCCGCGAGCAGAGCATCTCCTACCGGCTCAAGGCCGGCGGCGGCACGGTCGAGGTCCCGCAGGAGAAGCTCTACGAGCTGCGCCTGGAGCTGGCCGGCAAGGGCCTCCCGCACACCAGCGTCGTCGGCTTCGAGCTGTTCGACCGCGCCAGCTTCTCCGCCAGCGATCTTGAGAACAGCGTCAACCTCCAGCGCGCGCTTCAGGGAGAGCTTGAACGCAGCATAAGCACGCTCGATGAGGTGACCAGCGCGCGCGTGCACCTGGCCCTGCCGGAAGAGCGCCTGTTCACCGAGCAACAGCAGCAGGCGAGCGCGGCGGTGGTGGTAGGCCTGAGCGGCGGCAGGCTGACGCCCTTGCAGGTCGGAGCCATCACCCAGCTCGTAGCCAGCGCCGTCCCCAACTTGCCGCCCGATGCGGTGACCGTTGTGGACACGGCCGGGCGCATCCTCTCCGGCGGCTGGGACGAGGCCGGCGGCTTTCGCACGCTCGCCCAGTTCGAGGCCCGCCGCGCCTACGAGGACCGCCTGCGCGACCACCTTCAGTCTATGCTCGACGCCGTCCTGGGAGCGCACAAGTCCGTGGTCCGCGTGCAGGCGGCCCTTGACTTCCAGTCCGAGGACCTCACCAAGGAGAGCGTCGAGCCGGCGGCGGGCGAGCAAATGGTCACGCGCGAGGAGATAACCGAGGAGACATACAGCGGCGAGGCCGCCGAGACCGGCGGGCCGGCCGGCATCGCCACCGCTCTTCCCACGGAGATCTCGGAGGGCGGCGGCTCCTACAGTCACAAGCACGAGAGCCGAGAGTATGATTACTCCCGCAACGTGGAGCAGATACACAAGCCACCGGGCAGGCTTCAGCGGCTGACGGTGGCGGCGGTGATAGATGAGGAGCTGGGGATGTCGCTGGTGGCGAAGGTCAGTGACCTGATCACGGCGGCGGCGGGCATTGACCCCGAGCGCGGCGATCAGGTCACGGTCGAGACCATGAAGATAGACGCCATCGCGGTCGCGGAGGAAGCGGCCAAGGCCGCCGAGCAGCACGCGGCATCCCGCGCCAGCGAGCGTTCTATGCGCCGTGCCCTTCACTACGGCAGCTTTCTCCTGATGGCCGCGATGGTCGCCGCCACCCTCTACCTCTTCCTGCGCCGTCTCGCCGCGCTTCCCCAGCCGGCCCCGGCCCCGGCGGCGGTCGCGGAGCGGGCCGAGCCGGGCGAGGAGACCGAACCAGCCGAGCAGGCCGCAGCAGCCGAGCAGACCACGGAGTTCCCACCTGCCCCGGCCTCGCAAGAGGAGGCCCCAGCCGAACTCGTCTCCGAGCTGTCCACTATCGGCGCTGATGCGCCCGATGTCTTCGCCAGGCAACTCCGAGGCTGGATAGGCCCACCCGATACGGAATAGGGGACACTCGCAGATGCCCGAGGCCGAAGCTCAACCGCGTAGGTCGGCCTTCCAGCCTGTCCGCCATAGCCTTGGCGACGGCGGGCCCGACTCGTCCGCCAGCATTCAGCCCTACCGCTGGCCCGCGCTCGACGACACGGCCGAGCTATCGGAGCCCGAGTTCGTCCCCATCTCCCTGCACCTGGTGGCGACGGCCGCTGCGGTGGAGCCGGCGCAGCATCAGTGGAAGCCGACCGCCGCCGAACGCCAGGCCAGCGCCGAGCGGATCCTCCAGACAGCCCACGAGCAGGCCGAGCAGATACGCCGCCAGGTCGAGCAGCAGGTGACAGCCGAGGCGCGGCAGAAGCTCCAGGCCGCCCTGCGCACGGCCACGGAGGAGCAGACGGCAGCCTTCGAGCAGGCGCGCGACCAGTTGCTACACGACGCTCGCAGCGCCTATGAGCAGGGGCTCGCCCAGATCGAGGCCGAGATGCTCTCCCTCACCGCAGCTATGGCCGAGAAGGTCATCAGGCGCAAGCTGGAGGCTGACGATGAGATCGTCCTGGACGTGGTGCGCGACACGCTGGCCCAGGCCGCAGGGGCGAACCAGGTGACCGTCAGAATCAGTCTCGCGGACGAGCCGCTGGTGCGCGAGGCCCAGCGCCAGCTCCTGGCCACCCTCGGGCCCGTGGATGACCTGCGGATCGTCGCTGACGAGCAAATCTCCCCCGGCGGCTGTCTGGTTGAGACCGAGCGCGGCAAGTTCGACGCCCGCATTGACACCCAACTGCAACTGCTCAGCGAGAAGGTAGACCGCCTCCTCAAGGCCGGATGATGAACACTGACCCCTACGCCGACCTGCGCTCCCGCCTGGCGCAGGTTGACACCATCCGCCGCACCGGCCGCGTGGTTCAGTCCATCGGCATCGTCATCGAGTCCGAGGGCCCGCCCGCGCGCGTGGGGGAGCTGTGCGAGATCGCCATGGGCCAGGGCGATCCGATTGTCGCGGAGGTCGTGGGCTTCCGCGACCAGCGCCTGTTGATGATGCCGCTGGGCGAGACCCGGCAGATCGGCGCCGGCAGCCAGGTCGTCGCCACCGGCCAGCCTATGACGATGCCGGTGAGCGAGGGGCTGCTGGGCCGCGTCTTTGACGGGCTGGCCCGACCTCTGGATGGCCGCCCCCCGCCGCCGCCGGAGGCCTTCCTGCCGGTGGACTCGGCTCCCCCGCAGGCGATGCAGCGCCTGCCTATCACCGAGCCCCTTCCCCTGGGCGTGCGCGCGCTCGACGGCATCCTCACCTGCGGCAAGGGCCAGCGCATCGGCATCTTCTCCGGCTCCGGCGTGGGCAAGAGCACCTTGCTGGGGATGATCGCGCGCAATACCGAGGCCGACATCAACGTCATTGCGCTCATCGGCGAGCGCGGCCGGGAGGTGCGCGAGTTCGTCGAGCGCACCCTGGGCGAGGCCGGCCTCGCGCGCTCCGTGGTCATAGCCGCCACCAGCGATGAGCCCCCGCTGGTGCGTATGCGCGGGGCGCAGATTGCCACCACCATCGCCGAGTTCTTCCGCGACCGCGGGCACCACGTGCTGCTGATGATGGACTCCATCACCCGCTTTGCCTGGGCGCTCAGGGAGGTCGGGCTGGCGGTCGGCGAGCCGCCCACCCGCAACGGTTACACTCCCTCGGTCTTCGCCGCCCTCCCGAAGCTCCTCGAGCGCACCGGGATGTCCGACACCGGCAGCATCACCGCGCTGTATACGATCCTCGTCGAGGGCGACGATATGACCGAGCCGATCGCCGATGCCGCCCGCAGCATCCTCGACGGGCACGTCGTCCTCTCCCGGGACCTGGCGAACCAGGGCCACTACCCGGCCGTGGACGTGCTCGACAGCGTCAGCCGGTTAATGCCGGAGATTACCGACGACGACCACCGCGAGGCGGCCCGGCGGCTTTGCGAGTCGGTCGCCACCTACCGCGAGTCGGAGGACCTCATCAATCTCGGGGCCTACGTGGCGGGCAGCAACCCCGACGTGGACCGCGCCCTCGCCCTGCGCAAGCAGATCAACGCCTTCCTGTGCCAAGAGGCCGAGGAGTGCGTCAGCTTCGATGACACCCTCGCGCAGCTCGGCCTAACCGTCCAGCTTCCGCCCGAAGCCCTCCCTGACGCGTCGCCCTCTCAGCCCGATCAGGCCGGTGCGCTGCGCCGCCACCTCCCCCACGCGCTGACGGTCTTTCAGAGGGCCGCCGCCGAAGCCGAGGGCCGCACAACCCAGGGCTGAGTCGCCTCCTCGCACCCACGCCAAACTACCCGTCCTGCCTCCCTCAAGTTCTGCGCCGGTTCGCCGATAAACACCCTGTCCAGCGGAGCGCTTGCGCTCCGCGCCGAGGGAGGGCAAGCCCTCGGCTGGGAAAGACGTGGGACCAGTGCGGAAATTCCAGTTCTCCCTGCAAACTGCTCTTGACCTGCGGCGGCGCGAGGAAGAGGCGGCGCAGCAACGACTCGCGGAAGCTCAGCGGGCCGCCGAGGGTCTCCGAGCGCACCTGCGCGACACCGAGGCGCGCTACGCCGAGGTGGTCGCGAGCGTGCGGCGCGGCATCGCGGGCCTCTGCCCCTCCCCCCCTACCCTTACGGGAGGGAGGGGCAGAGGCCCGGCGCCCGCTGGCTCCCGTGCCACCGTTGAGTTAGCGCACGTCGCCCGCGCCGAGGACTACCTCTTCAGGCTCAAGGACCTCATTGACCTCCAGCGCCAGCGTCTTCAGCAGGCCGAGCAGGTATCCGAGCAACGCCGCCAGGAGGCGCTGACCGCCGCGCAGAGACACAAGAGCCTCCAGCGCCTCCGCGAACGCCAGGAGAAGCAGCATCGCCGGGAGGCGCTCGCGCAGGAGGCCCGCTGGCTGGACGAGGTCGCCGTGACGAGCTTTCCCGGGGGCCGTTCCCGGCGTGCCGATCGCGCCGCGTAGACTCGGAACAGCAAGTCCGACCGACACGTGCCGTTCGAGGGGGCAGCTATGCACAGTCGTCTGCCGGAACTGCTGGAGCGCGTCGCTCAGATTCGCGCCGAGCTTCGACAACTCAAGCCGGCAGACGCGAGGCCCAGCACCGAGCCTGAGCGGAGCTTCCGGGACCACCTGGCCGGCGCCACCACGCGGCCATCTGCCCAAGCCGGGAACGAGGCGCGGGCCAAGTCCCCTCCGCCCCTGGTGTGCAGCTCCAGCGAGATCAATGCGCTCGTGCAGCAGGCGGCCCTCAAGCACGGCGTCAGCGCCGACCTCATCCACTCAGTCATCCGCGTTGAGTCCAGCTACGACCCCCGCTGCACCTCCTCGGCCGGCGCGATGGGGCTGATGCAGCTTATGCCGGGCACCGCGCGCGGCCTTGGCGTGACCGATCCCTACGACCCCGCTCAGAGCATTGACGGAGGCACTCGCTACCTGCGCGAGCAGCTCGACGTCTTCGATGACACGCGGCTGGCCCTGGCCGCCTACAACGCCGGGCCAGGAGCCGTCAGGCGCTACGACGGCGTGCCGCCGTACCGGGAGACCCAGGCCTACGTGAGGCGTGTACTGGAGTACCTCTCCGAGCGAAGCGGCCAACAGCGGACAGGAGAAGTTCGGGAAGCCGATGGCTAACTCGATGCCGCAGGGAATTCAAATCGGGGGACACCATACTTATCTCGGACCGCGGGCACCGATAGCCGCCGGAGGGGAGTCCGCCGAGATAAGTGATGGTGTCCCCCGATTTTCGGGAAGCACGCAGACCGGGACCAAGCACGGTGATCCCGTCGCCGGGACCGAGGAGTTCGCGGCGCTGCTCAGCGCCTGCCTGCCGCGTCCCTTTGCACCCATCCCGGAGCAAGCCCAGTTCCTCCAGGAATCCCGATCTGTCGCGGCCCTCGGCGCTGAGCAGCCGAACCCGAGCCTCGTGCCCCAGTTGGGGCAGGCCGATCCTGCCCAGGCGGAACCGCCTGCGGCAGCGACGGCAACGATGAACGCCTCTGCGGGGGGTGAGGGCACCCCCCGCCACGATACGACGACGAGGGCGTCTGCCGGCACGATTGCGTCCGCGCGCGCGGACCTTCTGGCAAACCGGCCGGGCGATGATCCGCATCTGTCTATCCACAGTCCGAGCAGGAGCCTCTTTCGCCGAGGCCTCGCCCTTCGCCAAGGCCTCCCCCTTCGTCCCGCTTCGGGGGACTACGGGGGAGAAGTCGGCGCACAAAAGGCCGGACAACCAAGCAACTCCGACCTACGCTGGACGCGTAACGTCTTCGCCTTGAGGGCGCACACGGTTCCTGTTTTCCCCTCCCTACAGGGAACCCGGCCCGAAACCCCGCGCTCTCAAGGCGATTCCCCCTCCGTCGGAGGCACTGCGCCGCAGCAGCCAGCCGCCCGGCCCTTCCCCGCCGCCATCGCACGCCATCCGGGGGGCAAAGCTGTGCCCATCTCCGGGGGCGAGACGGCTCGCGCTCCGGTCACATTCGTCGCCCCTGATACGCTTCCCAGCGGGGCACCAGATGCCGCGCCCCCGGTCGCAGATGGACCTGCAATCCACACCCGGCCCAGGCCTCGCACTCACGTGGACGAGCCGAGGACTGCCCCCTCATTGCACAGAGCGCAGGATCCCGCTGCCGAGCTGGCCCCGCAACAGAGACCCAACCGACACCCGTCAGGCCTGACCCAGGCATACCAGGATCTGACCACACTGCCAGTGCGTTCGCGCCTGGAGGGGACACCACGCGCACCGTCCCCGACCACGTCGGTGTCTGATGCCTCGTCTTCGCCAACGCACGAGGCCCCGCTGGGGCCTGCGGGTCACGACACGGACGGCCAGGCAACCGCCCGTCCGCTCACCATCCCGGTAGGGCGGCCCGCCCTCGCAACGCCAGCGCAGGCTGCTGTCGGCGCGCCGGCCGGCACTCAGGCAACAGGCAAGTCCGACGAGGTAGCAGTTCGCCGAACTCCCTCGACCGTGGCACAGGCGACCTCGCCTGTGCAGAGCACGAACGGCAGCGGGCCTTCGGCCCACCGACAGGCGGGGTCGCCTGTCGCACGAAACGACCTCGCCCGTGGCGTGTCTGGGGCCGCCGTCGTGCCCGCCCCACAGCCAGACAACGACGGGCAGGAGGCACGCCCCCGTCCGGTTACCATCCCGGTAGGGCGGGCTTCCGGCCCGCCGTCGGAAGCACACGGTTCGGCTGGCAGGCCCGCCTTCGCCCCTTCCGCCGTCGCTGAAGCTACGGCGGACAGCTCGGAGCTAGGGCGGACAGGCTTGGAAGCCCGAACGGCGGGCAATGGGCAAGGACGAACGCCAACCGCGAACGGCGGGCAACGGGCAACACGCGCACCGTCCCCAACCACGTGGGCGCCTGAGATGCTGCCTTCACCAGGGCGCGAGGTCCCGCTCGGGGCTGCCGGTCACGGCACGGACGGCCAGGCCACCGCCCGTCCGCTCACCATCCCGGTAGGGCGGCCCGCCCTCGCCACGCCCGCACAGGCTGCTGCCCGCTCGTCAGGTAGAAGCTCTCTCATGACCGTCCAGAACGGCATTGGCGGGCTGGAAGCCCGCCCTACTGGAGGTCATCTGGAGAACGGCAACGGCGGCCTGGAAGCCCGACCTGCGGAGGCTGAATTGCCGGGCCCGCCGTCGCTCCTTCCCCCTTCGCCAAGGCTTCCCCCTTCGCCAAGGCTTCGGGGGACAAG
>CBFDBV010000246.1:0-7318 GCA_965603135.1 uncultured bacterium | reverse complement strand
TCGGGCGTGTCAACTCCGATCGGCGAGTAATCCACCTTCACCACGCGGATGGGGCAGCCGTTCTCGAGCGCCCGGAGTTGCTCCAGGCCCTCGGTCAGCTCCAGCGGCGTGGGCCTCAGGCCCGCGAACCAGAGCAATGCCTCGCGGCGATACACGTAAAGCCCGATGTGCTTGAGCGGGGCCAGCCCCGACTTCGGATGCTCGCGCGGCTGGTTCGGCTCCTGCTCCCCATCGCCCAGGCGGAAATGCGGGATCGGCGCTCGCGAGAAATACAGCGCCCAGCCCTCAGCGTCCACCACGACCTTCACCGCCCACGGGTCGTTGTGCTCTTCAAGCGCGGTGATGGGCGTCGCGATCGTGCCTATGCGCAGCTCCGGGTCCGACAGGAAAGGTTCGACGGCCGCGTCAATGGCCGCCGGGGCAATCATCGGCTCGTCGCCCTGGATGTTGACGATGACGTCGCACTCGCGCCGCTCGGCGACCTCCGCCAGCCGGTCCGTCCCGGAGAGATGATCAGGCGAGGTCATCGCCACCTGGCCGCCGAAGCTCTCGACGGCCTCTCGCACGCGCTCATCGTCGGTGGCCACCAGCACCTCATCGAGCAGCTCGGCCTGAGCGGCCCGCTCGTAGACGCGCTGCACCATCGGCTTGCCCGCGAGGTCGAGCAGGACCTTGCCCGGCAGCCGGGTGGCGGCGTAGCGCGCCGGGATCATCCCGACGATCGAGGGCCTCTGCCCCATCTCACCCTTCCTCCGAGGCGTCGGCAGGCAAGCCGCGCTTGATTCGCTCGATCAGCGTCCGGGTCGAGTGCTCCGGCACCTGGTCAATGATCCTCACCTGACCGCCGTAGGCCGCCAGCACCTCCGCCTCCGGCAGGTCCTCGGCCCGGTAGTCCCCGCCCTTGACATGAACATCGGGGCGGAGAATCCGGAGCATCTCCACGGGCGTATCCTCGTCGAAGATGACCGCGAAGTCCACCGGCTCGAGGGCCGCCAGCATCTCGGCCCTCTCCTGCTGCCCCACGACCGGACGTTCCAGGCCCTTGAGCCGCCCAACCGAGGCGTCCGAGTTGACGCCGACCACCAGCACCTGTCCGAACTTCCGCGCCTCCTCAAGGTAGCGCAAGTGCCCCACGTGCAGCAGGTCAAAGCAGCCGTTGGTGAAGACCACGCGCTCGCCCGCCTGGCGCCGTCCCGCCAGCGCCTGCACGACCTCCGCCATCTCCGCTGCGACTACGCCCACGGGATACGCAACGCTCCTTCTAAACTTGAGCAGGGCCCACGAGACGCTCCGTCATCACCCTCACCACGAGGTAGACCGGGACGGCCAGCAGCGCGCTGTAAGGGCCCCCGACCAGCGTCTGCACGAACCACGCCCCGGGACTCGCCGGCGGGGCGAAGATCAGCCTGATCAGGTCCACCACCGGCACCGCGCACAGCACTATCACGACGGCCACCACCACGCGATCGGCAAACAACCTCCCGCGCACCAGGCCCACCGCCGTGCCCGCCGACATATATCCGACGAAGTAGCCTCCCAGCCACGCGGCCTCGGTGCTGCCCAGCAGGAGCCCACCGCACAGCCCGGCGTAACAGCCCAGCAGCGGCCCCCCGCTAAGCGCTATGCACACCACCGCTGCCAGCACCAAGTCGGGCGCTCGCCCGCACACCAGCAGCCACCCCGGCCAGGTGTGCTGGAGAGCGGTGCAAGCCGCCAGCAAGACGATGTACAGCACGTAGGCCGCCAAGTTGCTCCTCGTCGCTCCTCCGGACCGCTCACCCGCCGCGGCGCACCACCAGCACGTAGTCCAGGTGATTGAAGTCCACGAACGGGCGGACGTAGGCGACGATCGCCCCGCCGCCGATGGCAGAGCGCGCCACGCGCTCCACGATGCCGATGGGAAGCTCCGCCGGATAGACGCCACCCAGGCCGGAACTCAGGACGCTGTCGCCGACGCGGATGTCCGGCCCTCGGCCGAGCTTGCTGAGTTCCAGCATCTGCTCCCCTCGCTGCGCCTCCGGCGCGGCGTAGACGATTCCCTGCTCGCGCGAGCCCCGCACGATGCCCGCCACCGCGTGCTCGGCGTCGAGCAGCAGCACGACGTCCGCCCGGTTGCCGTACGCCTCCACCACTCTCCCCACCAGCCCGGCGGCGGTGCACACGATGTTACCCGCCTCCAGCTCCCTGCCCCCGCCCGCCTCGATGGTGATGCGTCGTCGGCTCCAGCCGGATGACCGGCCGATGACCCGCGCGGGCACGTCCGCAGGCGCACTGGGCAGCGTGAAGCCCAGCTTCTCCTTCATCCTCTTGTTTTGCAGATGATACTCGAACATCACCATCTTCTCGGCCTGAAGCTCCTGCACTTGCCGCCGAAGCTCCCGGTTCTCCCTCGCCAGGGCCCCACCCCGCAGCGCAGTGACGCCCAGGTTGCGCGCCACCGTCCCCACGCCCACCAGCAGCGATTGCAGCGGCCACACCAGGTGCTTGGCGGCGACCTCGACCGCACTCGTCGCGCCCTTGCCTCGCGCACGGTGCTGGGCGAGCGTGAGTACGATGGCTATCGCCACGAGTATGACGATCGCACGCCACTGCTCCTGCTCTCGCTGGGCGCTCCGCAATCCCCCTCACCTCCCACCAGGGAAGCTGTCCAGCTCTTCGAGGTACCTCGCCGTTCCCATCACGACCGCGGTCATAGGCTCCTCTGCCACGTAGACTGGCACATCGGTCTCCGCGCTGAGCAGGCGGTCTATCCCGCGCAGCAGCGCCACGCCGCCTGCCAGCACGATGCCGCGATTCATCACATCGGCCGCCAGCTCCGGCGGCGTCTCGTCAAGGGCCTCCTTGACCAGCTCCACGATGATCCCCAGCGGCTCTCTGATGGCGTCTCGCACCTCTCCCGAGGAAAGCTCCACGCTCCTGGGCAGCCCCGAGACCAAGTCCTTGCCCCGCACCACCATGGTCTGCTCCTCCTCCAGCGGGAAGGCAGAGCCGATGCGTATCTTGATCTGCTCGGCGGTTGTCTCGCCCACATAGAGGCTCTTCTCGTGTCGCACGTAGGCCGCGATGGCCTCGTCCATCTCCTCCCCCGCAACGCGCACCGAGCGCTGGGTGCACACGCCCCCCAGCGAAATCACCGCTACCTCCGTCGTGCCCCCGCCGATGTCCACTATCATGCTGCCCACCGGCTCCCCCACCGGCAGCCCCACGCCGATCGCGGCCGCCATCGGCTCGTCAATCACCACCGCCGACCAGGCTCCGGCCCGGCGCGTGGCCTCCTCGACGGCCCGGCGCTCGACCTCCGTGATCCCGGAGGGCACGCCGATGACCACTCGCGGGTGCTCCCAGAGGCGGCGCGAGTGCACCTTGTTGATGAAGTGCTGGAGCATCGCCTGGGTCACATCGAAGTCGCCGATGACGCCGTCGCGCAAGGGCCTCACTGCGGTGATCTCGGCGGGCGTGCGGCCCACCATCCGCTTGGCGTCCTCGCCCACCGCCAACACCCGGTTCGTCTCGGTGTCCACGGCCACCACGGACGGCTCGCGCAGCATGATCCCGCGGCCCTTGACGTGCACGAGCGTGTTCGCGGTCCCCAGGTCAATGCCCAGGTCGCGCGACAGGTGCGTGACCCAGTGCGTCGCGCGCAGTGTCCATTGCCGCAGCATCTGCCGGGTCAACATCTCGCCCTCACGTCGCTTGCCGCGAAGCTCTTGGCTCGCATCGGTCACAGAGCCTCGTCTGGTGCACTTCGCCTCCGGCGCACGGAGCGCAGAGGCGTTAGCCGCTAGAAGCCGTTTCAGAACCTGGCGTGGGGCAGGCTTCCAAGCTTGTCCGCCGTAGCCTTGGCGGAGGCGGGCCTGCCGATGCCGTCTCGGGGGTCTTGAAACCGCTTCTAGCCGTCCTTCGCTGTCGTCAGCCGTCGTTCGCTGCCGCTCCGAGCATTTCTCCCACGCGGCTGAGCGGCAGGCCTACCACGTTGCAGTAGCACCCTCGGATCTCGCGCACCAACAGGGCGCCGCGTCCCTGAATCCCGTATGCCCCCGCCTTGTCCAGCGGCTCGCCCGTGGCCACGTAGGCCTCGATCTCAGCGCGCGTCAGTTCCCGGAAGCTGACCTCCGTGCTGACGCTATCGCTCTCCAGCAGCCACGCCTGCTCGCCGTCACCTGCCGCCAGCGCCACGCCGGTGATGACGCGGTGCCATCTCCCGCTCAGGGCCGCGAGCATCTCCCCCGCCTCTTCTGGCCCCGACGGCTTACCCAGGATGCCCCCGTCCACGACCACGATGGTGTCCGCGCCTAGCACGAAGCGCTCGGGCACCTCCTGCGCGACCGACTCGGCCTTCTGCTCTGCCCGCGTGCGCGCGAGTGCCGCCGGCTCGCCCGCGCAGGCTCTTGTCTCCACGACGGTCGGGTACCTCAGCTCGAACGCCAGCCCAGCCTGCCGCAGCAACTCAGCCCGCCTCGGCGAGGCGGAAGCCAGCACCAGCGGGCGCTGGCGCGCAACCTCAAGCGTCTGCTCCCGCGTCTGCGTCGCTGCCGTTCGCCGTTCCCCATTCCCCATTCCCTATTGCCCGCCGTTCACAGCCTTCCCGATCTCAGTATCGAGTAGAGCAGCCACCCGGCCATCAGTACGCCAAGCACCACGTATGCGACTGACAGCGGCACCCCGATCAACTGCGTCACTGCCTCGCTGGAGAACATCACGGCGGATGACACGATGATCGCCGCCACCACCAGAGCGAAGGCCAGGCGGTTGACCATCACGTCCACCCGGTGCATCGGCCGCTCCAGGCCGACATACTCGATTTTCGTCTTCAGGCCGCCCGCGAGCGCCTGCGAGAGAACGTGGCTGACTTGCCGAGGCAGTTGCATCCCGTAGCGCTGCAACTGCCGCACCGCATCCATCAACTGCTCCGCCAGGTGCAGCGGCGACAGCCACTGTCGCATCACGACCTCCGCTGTCTTGTCAGCGGCCTCCCGGAAGTCGAAGTCCGGGTCAACCTCCAGGCAGACGCCCTCGGTCACCACCAGCGCCCGCACCAGTTGCGGGAAGCTGGCCGGCATGCGGATGCGGTGCTTCAGGGTCTGCACCATCATCTGGTCGAGCATCTCGGTGAGCATCCCCTGGGAGGTCTTTGCCCGGCCGTAGCGCCCCAGCAGCCTTTCCACGTCCGCCTGAAGCTCCTGGAGATTCGTCTCGTCGGTAATGACGCCGATTCCGATCATGTGATCGCAAATTGCGGTGCCATCCCCCTCCAGCACCGCCAGCAGCAGGCGGATGAATGCGTCGCGCATCCGCTTGCTCATATATCCGGCGTTGCCGCAGTCCAGGAAGGCGATCCGGCCGTCAGGCAGTACGTGCACGTTCCCGGGATGCGGGTCGGCATGGAAGTACCCGTCCTCGAATATCTGCCGCAACATCAGCTCGGCGAGGTCCCGCGCCACTTGACGGCCGTCCACGCCCACTGCCCGCAGCTTCTCCCCCTGGTCAACCTTTATGCCCTCGATCCACTCCAGCGTGAGCACCCCGCCCCTCGTCAGCGACCAATGTACCTCTGGCACCACGGCGCGGTCGTCGTCCTGGAGATTCGTTCGGAGGTCTTCTGTGTTGCTCGCCTCGGCGAGGAAGTTCAGCTCCTGGCGGAGTTGGTGCGCCAACTCGTCGGCAAGTGCAGCCACGTTGTTGATCCTGCACCACTGGCTGTACTGCTCTGCCCGCCGCGCCGCCCACACCAGTATCTCCAGGTCAGTCTCAACCTGCTCGACTATCTCGGGGCGGCGCACCTTCACGGCCACCGTCTCGCCCGAGGGCAGCACGGCGCGGTGCACCTGGCTCAACGAGGCCGAAGCCACCGGCGTCTCGTCGAACTCCTCGAACAGCGTCTCCAGCTCGCTCCCGAGCTGCTCCTCCACGACCTCTCTGGCTTGCTCAAAGGGGACCGGCGGCACCTCGTCCTGGAGCTTGCGCATCTCCTGGGCGATGTCCAGGGGCACGATGTCCGCCCGGCTGCTGAGGGCCTGGCCCAGCTTGATGGCCGTCGGCCCCAGCTCCTCCATTGCCAGCCGCAGCCGCACGGCCGGCTCGATGCCGGCGGTCTGGACGTCCGCCCGCCACCGCCTGGGCACCAGCCGGTCCAGGCCCAGCAGTTCCATCACGGAGCCGAACCCGAAGCGCCCCAGGATGCTCGCCACCTGGCGCACGCGACGGAGCCAGTTGGCCGCGCGCCGGCGCAGGCGGAGCCCCAGGCCACCGTGCTCAGACGATGACATTCACGCTACCTCCGCACTCCGAGCAGCTACCGTCGTCGTTGAGCCCCGACCGAGTGCTGTAACCGTTGCGACTGAGCACGACCTTGCCGCAGTTCGGGCAGGTCGTATCTCCGCCGCCCGGGATGAAGGCATTCCCCACGTAGACGTAGTTGAGCTTCTCGCGCGCGAGCGCCGTCGCCATCTCCAGCTTCTCCACCGGCGTGGGCGGCGCGGTGAACTTGTACGCGGGCCGATAGGCCGAGATGTGCAGCGGCAGGTCCGGCGACACGCCCGCCGCCCAGTCAACCAGAGCCCTGAAGTTCGCCTCCGAGTCATTCTCTCCCGTGACCACCAGGTTCGTGATCTCTACGGCTACCTTCCCGAAGGCCATCTCCACGGTGCGCCGGGCCAGCTCGCCGCTGGGCGCCCCGCACAGCTTGCGGTAGAACTCATCGTCCATGCTCTTTATGTCCACGTTCATCGCGTCCACCAGCGGCAGCAACTCCCGCAGCGGTTCCTCCTGGATCAGCCCGTTGGTCACCAGTACGTTGCACATCCCGGCGTCCTTAATGAGCTTCGCGGTGTCGTAGACGTACTCGTACCAGATGATAGGCTCGTTGTAGGTGTACGCGATGCCGATGTTGCCCTGGTCAGCAGTCTGCTGAGCCGCCCGGAGGGCCTCCTGGGGGGTGAGTTGCTGCGTGCCCGGGTTGCCCTGCGAGATGGTCCAGTTCTGACAGAACGCGCAGGAAAGGTTGCACCCGAAGGTGCCCAGGGAAAGTATCTGCGAGCCGGGATGGAAGTGATAGAGCGGCTTCTTCTCGATGGGGTCGAGCGCCATGGAGGTCACCCGCGCGTAGTTGAGCGAGCGCAGCGTGCCCCCGACGTTCTTGCGCGCCCGGCAGACGCCGATCTTGCCCTCGGCGATCTTGCACTCCTGCACACACAGGCCGCAGGCAAGCCTGTCACCGGCCTGCTCGTAGTACATACACTCCCTCAGAAGCTCCTCGCCCATCGCGTTCCCCTTTTCGTCGTCAGGAGAGGCCGGACCACCGTCCGGCCTGCGTCGTTAG
>CBFDBV010000245.1:0-7319 GCA_965603135.1 uncultured bacterium | reverse complement strand
TCGCGGTAGGGCGAGTTCAGGCACATCCACCACCAGTAGCGCGGGTGCGGCCGGGGATTGCCCTCCGCGTCGCGCTGGGTCCACTCGGGGTGCTCCTGCCCGCCGCGCGCGTTCCAGCAGCAACTGAAGTAGGCCAGCACCGCGAGGTCGTAGCGGTGGGCCTCCTCAGCCAGCTCGCGCAGGTAGTCGGCCTGGAGTTGGGAGTGCTTGTGCCCGACGTGCGTGTCGTAGTAGCAGTTCCCGTGATGGCAATGCGCGAAGAGCGTGACCGAGTTCACGTGCGCCTCGCGCAAGGTGCGGATGTACGCCTCCGCATCGAGGTTAGCGAACATGCCCTGCAGGTCTTCGGGCAGGTGCATATCCATGTGGACCTTGCGCTGATGCCGGGCGTACTCGTCGGCAGTCATGGGAGGACCTCACCTTCAAGTGGAGATGTGACGGAGCGAGCCTTCGCCGCGCCAGACACGAGTTCCTCTGCTCACAGCGCCAGCACCCTGGGCCACACAGACACAGAGAGGACGCCTGCGGCGTCCTCTCTATGTCCCTGCCGTCAAGGTTCGCGTCCGGCGCTCCCGGCCGGCCGGTTCACATCAGCACAGGGCATAGCCCTGGCGTCGTGCCCTTTGATAGTCGTTCTCTGCGTCTCTGCGGTGATCCTTGTCGTCCGAGCGGCCAGCCGCCAGGCTCACATCAGGGGCTCAGCCCGCCAGCGCCTGAGGCGCCAGCACGCGCGAGCCACGCCGCACCAACCCCGAACACCATCATCAGTATCCAGATGACGGCGCTGACGACTAACACTATCCAGCCCCATTTCGACCACGCGGCCTGCGTCTCGCGGAATTGCTCGATGCTCTCGAACCGCCGATTCTGCCAGGCCCATTCGTTCCCCTTGATGCCCAGCACGACGCTCCAGATGATCCCTAGTACTAACGCCACAAACGAGATCCAGACGCCGTTGCCGATTCCCCAGATCCAGGTCAGCCAGAACGCGCCCCAGTTCCACCCCATGTTCTTCACTTCATCGGGGACTGGCCCTCCCTGCCCGGAGGTGTTTGCCGCGGGCCCTGCCTGCATGCCACTGTCATCTGCCATCTTGTCGCCCTCCTTCAGTCAAGTTAGTGCGGCTCAGATGGTCACTCGGTCCTCAGATTCGCCGCCGGGCCGCAGACTCCTGCCGCGACAAGGGCTTTCCGCAACCGCGCAGGAGCGCCTAGGCCCGCTCACGGCCCTGAGCCGGGCTCCCCCTCGGCCTCAACGGTGAACCCCAGCGAGGCCAGGGGCTCCGCGTCCTCGCCCAGGTGCACCGTCACCTGATACTGCCCCTCGGGAAGGCGCTCGTCCTCGGCCAGCTCCAGCCACGCATGCGCCCAGCCCTCCGGCTCCGAGACGGTCAGCTCGGACCGCGCCTTGCCCAGCTCCACCTCGCCCGCGTGCCATCGCACCACCAGCAGGCCCCCGGGCGCCATCCCCTGATAGCTGAAGCACGCGTAGATGCGCCCCGCATCAGGGCGGAAGCTGTGCGCGACCTCCGAGGGCTTGCCCTCCTCCGTCACCCCAAGGGCAGTCTGCAGGTCGCGGACGATCAGGGGCTGGTCAGGCTCTCCCCCGCCGGCGAGTATCTTCGCCGCCCTCGGCAGGGCCACGAAGCTGGCCCGCACTGAGACGCCCGGCTCGGCCGGGCTGCTCAGCTCCACCTCGTAGATGCCTGGCGGGAAGGCGTCTTGTCCGGACGGCGGGGCAATGGCGAACCGGCCAGTCGCGTGGTCCTCGCCGGTGCGCTCGTGGTCGGCCAGCGGAAGATCGCCCATCGGCTCGCCCTTGTGCCACCACCTGGCCCTGAGCGGCGCGTCCGGCGGCAGCCGCGACAGCTCGTAGAAGCAGTAGATTGCCGCGGCCTCCGAGGGGATCACATCCGGCGTCGGCTCCGGGCGCTCGGGCTTGGCGGAGAAGACCAGCTCCGCGACGTACTCAGCATGGCTGCTGGCGGGGGCGGAGACCTCCGCAGCGGGCGGCTTGGCCCGGTGCCGCCCCAGCAGGAACGCCAGGCCCCCACCCAGCAACACCCCCAGCACCGCCAGCAGGCAGCCGACGGCCAGCGAGCGCCGGCGGCGAGGCGGCCGCCCCTCAGCGCGCTCAGGCTCCACCTCCGGCTGATCGCCCTCATCCCCCGCCGGCTCTATGTGGCCGATGACGCCGTTGGCGAGTTCCTCATCCTCAGGCACGTGGCCGTTGTCGGACATCGCTATCCGCCCTCAGCCCCTCGATCGTCACAACTCCCTGAAGTACGCCAGCCACCTCGCCAGCCCGGTCTCGATCGGCTCGATCTCGGTTATCTCGTACTCCAGCGCGTAGTCGCCCTCGTAGCCGATGCTCTCCATCGCCTCCACCACCCACGCCAGGTCAATGTCCCCCTCGCCCAGGTGACACCGCGCAAAACCCTCATCCCCCCACGCGCCATCCTTCACGTGAATGTGCACGATGTGATCCGAGAACACCTCGAACGCCTCGCGATAGTCCACCTCAATCGCCAGCAGATTGCAGGGCTCATAGAGCACCCCGAAATGCGGCGACCCGACCGCCTCGCAGAGCCGCTTGCAGAGCTGGGGATCGCCCGCGATGCCGCCGCCGTGGTTCTCGATCCCCAGGTAGATGCCGCGCTGCTCGGCGTACGCTGCGCTCTCGGCCATCAGCGGCGCGACTTGCTCGATGATGCCCGGGTCTTCCCCATGACCGGGGCTGACGCGAATCGACCGCGCGCCGAGCTTCACCGCCGCATCAATCGTGACCCTCATCTTCGACAACTCGGCAACGCGCTCTTCTGCGGTCTCGGCGGTGAACTCGCCCCCGGGATATGTGCCCAGGTTCGCGATCTTGACGCCCAAGCGCTCCGAGAGCGCCATGAGTTCGTCCAGGTCGCACTCCTCCGGGTCCTCCGAGAAGTGCGGCATCCGCCCCCACAGGTCGGCCTTCTTCACTCCGGAGTCTGCCAGCACGCCCAGGGCGTACTCGGCGTCACGCTCGCGCAGCGGGTATGTGCAGGCGGAGATCCTCTCGAGATCCATCCTACGGCCCTCCTTGGTCTATCGGCAACGGCACTCTCAAGACGTACCGTGGCGGGGGCTGCCCTCAGCCCCCGCAGCAGATCATCGGGCGGACGGGCAACTGCGCTCGCCGGGGGTGAGGGGCCCCCCCGCCACGAACTGCACTAAGGCAGCGGCAGCGGAATCTCGACAGCCCCGCCCATGTACGGACGAAGAACGTCAGGGATGACCACCGACCCGTCCGCCTGCTGGTAGTTCTCCAGGATCGCCGCCAGCGTCCGGCCCGTCGCCAGGCCCGAGCCGTTCATCGTGTGCACGAACTCCGGCCCCGCCTCCGGCTCCGGGCGATAGCGCGTGTTGCACCGCCGCGCCTGGTAGTCGCCGTACTGGCTGCACGAGGACAGCTCCAGCCACCGGTCCATCCCCGGGAAGTAGACCTCCGGGTCATAGGTCTGCCGCGGCTGGTGACCGAGGTCGCCCGTGCACAGCGCCGCGCGCCGATAGGGCAGCTCCAGGCGCTGTATGATCGTCTCCGCGTTCTGCGTGAGCCTCTCCAGCTCCTCGTCCGCCGTTTCGGGCGTGACGAACTTCATCATCTCGACCTTGTGGAACTGATGCAGCCGGATCATCCCGCGCCCCTCTTTGCCGGCGGCGCCCGCCTCGCGGCGGAAGGAAGCGGTATACGCCGTGTAGTACTTCGGCAGGTCGGCGGCGGCCAGGATCTCCCCTTGGTGCATATTCGTCAGCGGCACCTCGGCGGTCGGGATCAGGTAGTACCCATCGGTGGTCTTGAACAGGTCGTCCTCGAACTTGGGCAGGTTCGCGGTGCCCATCAGCGAGCGCGCGTTGGCCAGATACGGCGGGAAGACCTCGGTGTAGCCGTGCTCGCGGGTGTGTGTGTCGAGCATGAAGTTGATGAGCGCGCGCTCCAGCGTCGCCCCGAGGCCGACGCCCATCGTGAAGCGCGCGCCGGCCATCCGCGCCGCACCCTCGAAGTCCAGGATCCCCAGCCGCTCCCCGATCTCCCAGTGCGGCAGCGGCTCGAAGTCGAACCTCCGCAGCTCACCGCGCTCGAACAGGATGACGTTGTCGTCCTCGTCATCCCCGTCGGGGACCTCATCGAGCGGGATGTTGGGCAGCTCCAGCATCAGCGCCTCGAACTCGGCCTCGACCTGTTCCAGCTCCTGCGTCATTCCCTCTATGCGCGCCGACAGCTCGGCGACTTGCTCCTTGAGCTGCTCGGCTCGCTCCTTCTCGCCGGAGCTGTAGGCGTTCCCGATCTCATCGGAGAGCGCGTTCTTCTCGGCGCGAAGCTGCTCTACGGCCAGCAGCTCCCGCCGGCGGGCCTCGACCTCGATGAGGCGGTCCAGGTCGAACTCATAGCGCCGCCGCGCAAGCGCCTCGCGTATCAGCTCAGGTCTCTCGCGCACGATCCTGCGGTCAATCAAGGCTTGCACGCTCCCTCTTCGGACTTTCCCGCTCGCTCCTCCGGAGCTTCCCCCTTCCTCTCACCTCTCGCATCTCGCGTGCCACCTCTAAGCGTGGTGGCTGCCGCGGGCGACCAACCACCTGGGGCTTATCGCAAGCGCCGGCAGCGAAAGCGCCAATATCCTGCCCCAATCCGCCAGCTCCATCGGCGCCAGTTTGAAAACGCCCTGCGTGAACGGCAGGTAGACCAGGCACAGGTGCATGAGCGCACTGATCAACACGGCGCCCACCAGCGCTCGGTTGCGGAAGCCAACCTCCCAGACTGAAGCCCTGTCAGATTGACAGTTGAAGACCAGGAAGAGCTCAAAGCACACCACCTGGGTCAGCACCAGGGTCCGCGCCATCACTAGATCGCCGGTGGCCGCCAGCTCCCAGCGGAAGGCAGCCAGCGCACAGGCCGCAGCCACCAGGGCGGCTACCACCAAGAACGGCAGCATGTCAGCCAGCATGTTCTCGCGCGGATCTCGCGGCGGCCTGTCCATGACCCCGTCTTCCGCCGGACCCACGCCCAGAGCCAGGGCCGGCAGTCCATCAGTGACTATGTTGATCCAGAGTATTTGCAGCGGCAGCAGGGGAAGCGGCCAGCCCAGCAAGATAGCCACCGAGATGGTAATGAACTCGTCAAAGTTGGCTGAGAGCAGAAAGCGGGTGAACTTCCTGATGTTATCGTAGACGATGCGGCCCTCCTCGACCGCCGCGACGATGGTGCTGAAGTTATCATCCGCGAGGACGATGTCCGATACCTCGCGCGTGACGTCGGTACCTTTCAGTGCCATGCCCACGCCAATGTCCGAGCGCTTGAGGGCCGGGGCATCGTTCACGCCATCGCCGGTCATCCCCACCACCTCGCCGCGAGCCTGAAGCGCCCGCAGGATGCGCACCTTGTGAGGGGGAGCCAGGCGAGCGTAGACGGCGATCCGCTCCACCTCTCGCGCCAGTTCCTGCTCGTCCATCCGCGCCACGTCCTCGCCGGTGACCACTCTATCCCCCTCCTCCAACATGCCGATCTGCCGGCCGACGGCCGCGGCGGTGATCTTGTGGTCGCCGGTGAGCATTATCACCCTCACACCGCCCTGCTGGCACAGCTCGATAGCCGGACGCACCTCGGGTCGCGCGGGGTCTATCATGCCCACCAGGCCGACGAGTATCAGGCCGCTCTCGATGTGCTCCGCGTCTTCCAGGTCCGTGTCGGAGGCCGCCAGCTTGTACGCCAGGCCGAGCACGCGCAGGGCATCGGCGGCCATTTCCGTTGCAGCGGACAAGGTCTGCTCTACCCGTTCGGGCTCCAGCTCCCTGACGCCAGCGTTCGTCAGCACGCGCGTGCAGTACTGGAGCAATACCTCCGGAGCGCCCTTGATAGCCACGAGAAGCCCGTCATCGCTTGTAGGATGCACGGTGGACATGCGCTTGCGTTCGGAATCGAAGGGGACCTCGTGCACGCGCGGCATCTGCTCCCGCAGCTCCCGCTCGTCGAGGCCGATCTTGCGGGCGAGGGGCAGCAGGGCCCCCTCTGTTGGATTGCCGATAATGTCCCACATTTCGTCCGTGCGGGCAAGCTCGGCGTCGTTGCACAGCACACCAACCTGGGCGAGACGCTCAAGCACAGGCCAGTCCTCGAGCGCGACAGCCTCCCCGTCCAGCCCAATCTCGCCCTCCGGCTGATAGCCGACGCCACTCACCTCAAGGAAGCGGCCGTCCGCGTAGATGCGGGCGACGGTCATCTCGTTGGCCGTCATTGTGCCCGTCTTGTCGCTGCAGATCACGGTGGTGCTGCCCAGCGTCTCGGAGGCCGCCAGTCGCTTGACGATGGCATTCCGCTTGGCCATCCGTCGCACCGCCAGCGCCAGGGAGAGCGTCACAACCGCAGGCAACCCCTCGGGAATCGCGGACACTGCCAGGCTCACGGCCATCATAAACATCTCGATGGGATCCCGCTGCGCGATCACCCCAACAACGAACAGGACCGCGCCCAGAGCAACAATGCCTATCGTCAGCCACTTGGCAAGCCGCGCGATCTTCACCTCGAGCGTCGTCCGCGTGACCTCGGGGGCCTGCACCTGTTCGGCAATCTCGCCCATCTCCGTGGCCATGCCGGTGTTGACCACAACCGCGCGGCCACGCCCGTAGCTGACGTTGGTCCCCATATACGCCATGTTCGCGCGGTCGGCCATGGCCAATCGTGCGGCGAGCGCCTCGGACCGCTTGCTCACCGGCACAGACTCGCCCGTCAGCAGCGACTCGTCCGCCTTGAGATTGACCGACTCCAGCAACCTGGCATCGGCAGACACCTTGGCGCCGGTCTCGAGAACCAGCACATCGCCGGGGACTACCTTGGAGGCCTCCACCTGCCTCTGCTGGCCGGACCTGAGCACAATCGCCGTCGGGGAGGCCAACTTGCGAAGAGCCTCGACCGCCTGCTCTGCGCGATACTCCTGCAAGAAACCGAAGACGGCGTTCAGGATCACTATCGCCATTATCGCGCCCGCGTCCAGGTACTCGCCGACGCCGACGGAGACTGCCGCTGCCACCATGAGCACGCAAACCAGGACGTTCGCAAACTGTCGCACGAGTATCCTGAAGGCACTCGGTCCGCCCTTGCGCGTGAGCACGTTCTCGCCGTAACGCTCAAGACGCCGGCTCGCCTCATCATCATCCAGCCCCGCCTCGCTGCTGCCCACCGCAGCAAGCACCGCCGCCGGGGCCATCCCGTGCCAGTCGGGTTGCTCACCGCGGTCCGTCAGTTGTTCGACCTGAGACATTCTATCGCTCCTGCTTCTGCTGCGAAGGTTC
>CBFDBV010000244.1:0-7333 GCA_965603135.1 uncultured bacterium | reverse complement strand
AGGCGCAGGTGAAAGCGCGCCACAGCGCGCTTTCAGCTTCCAGCCCGACAAGACCGCTGGATCGTCGGCAGGTTGGCAGAGGGGCGAAAGCGCCTTGACCCATCGGCACCCCTTTGCCCAGCCGAGGGCTTCCACCTTCCCCAAGGCTACGGCGGACAAGTCGCCCTCGGCGCGGAGCGCAAGCGCTCCGCTGGAAAAGGGGGTGCTCTCGCATCGCGCCGCCTTTTCCTGGCAACGCCACGCACCGCGAGTTGCCGAGAATCTGAACTCGCACCCGCCCCCGGACGCGTCTGCCTGTTCGGGAACAAGATAGACATCGCGTTCAAGCCGGTGGTCGCCGCGTGCATTGACGCGTTTCTGCACGTCGAGGCGAAGCCGCGCGAGGACCGCAAGGTCAACGCCGTTCGGCTCTTGACTTTCCCCCCCCGTTGTGCTACCGTACGATGCAGTTGGCATACAAATAGTCGCCACCCCAACGGCTAGCCTGGGTAGCCTGACAGCCGGCGGTTTGCGGGACCTGTTGGCACGTATCAAGGCGCACCTGCGCAGTCGTATGTACAGGTATGGGCCCTGGTATCTGATGCCCCACCTCGAACGCTCAGGGAGGGTCAGAGGATGGAAAGGCTTCAGTCTCTGCTGTGGAACGCCCTGATGGCGATGGCCGTCATGGGACTCGTGGTAACACTGGCGATCCCGGGCGCGATTGCCGGGCCGGCGGTCAACATCACTCAGCCCAGCCACGGCCAGGTCGTCACGGGCGAGATCATCATCAACGTGGCCTATCGCGGCGACTCTGACCAACCGGTCACGCGGCTGGAGATCCTCGTTGATGGCAAGCTGGCGCGGGAATACAACCTGGCCGCTCCCCGGTTGGAGGGTGTGCAATCATTCTCCTGGGACTTCTCCTTCGCTGCCAGCAGCGCGCACGCCATTGGCGCCCGGGCGATAGATGCCTCCGGCGAAGCGGGATCCGCGGAGATCACCGTCACGGTGGAGAGCGCCGCAACGCGCCCCGGCCGCGACCAGGTGCCGCCGGTCATCAGCATCTACTATCCCGCCCAGGGCGCGCACGTCTCCGGTGACGTCGAGATCCGCGCCGAGGCCACCGACAACACAGGCGTCAAGTACGTCTTCTTCTACATAGACGGCGACCTGCACAAGATGATTATGAACGCCCCGCCCTTCGCTTACCTGTGGGACACCACCCGCAGTTCGGACGGTCCGCACGTGATCCAGGGCAAGGCGATGGACGAGGACGAGAACGCGGCACGGTCCGCGGAAGTCACCGTCTTCGTCGAGAACCACGCGATGACCACCACGCCCGCTGAAGGGACGCTCCCTGCCACGAGCGCACCCACGGAAGCCACGGTCGTGGAGCCCGCGCCGCAGATCGTGCCGCCGACCCCCGCGCCGCCCCAGCCTTCTGTCACTCCGAGGGACTTCGGCAGGGGGGGTGCCGTGGCGGCGGCGCGCTCCTTCCGTCAGGTGCAGCGCGCCGAGGGTGACGTCTCGCTCGCTGCCATCGGCTACGTGCCTGCCATCGCGTACTCGGAGGAGGCCGCGCGCATCTCGATGCCCAGGATGCTGGCGGCCCTGCCCACGATAGAGCCGCTGCCCGAGCCGCGAGGCCTCCCGGCGCTGCCTGCCGAGACGCCGACGCCCCGTCTGACGGAGCGAGCCGCGGCGGAGCCGCTCGGGCCGGAGATCGCCGCCCTGGAGACCGGGCCGCGCCTCACCACCCCCCGCGCGCACATAGCGCCCTCGGCGGCCATGGGAGTGCCCCCGGTGGCTGAGGCTGGCTGGGTGCGCGTGGACCCTGTGTTGCACGTGGTTCCAGAGGGCGAGAGCCCGGCCCCACGGACCACCCGCCCGCCGACGCAGATTGCCGCATTGTCGCCGAAGCCAGCGCCCGTGGCCCCACCGGTCCTCGGCGCGGCGGCCCTGGCCGAGGCCGAGACCGTCATCGTCAAGCGACCCGACAGCGGTGAGCTTGGCACGATGGTCGCCCGCCCCGAGCAGCGAACCACCCAGCCCGGCCTCCTGCTGGAGCCGGGCGCGCCTCCGCAGTTGGCTTCCGCCGAGAGCGATGCCCAGGTGCTGAGAGTGGCGCTGCTGCCCAGGGAGGCGGCCCACGCCGCCATCCCCGCTGATGGCCGAGTCACCAACCCCGGCGGTGCCGAGCTGATCGCGGTCGCCGCTATGTCCTTCGAGGAAGTTGAGATCCTCTTCGACAGCGAGGCCCTCGAGTTGCGCGCACAGCCGGAGATGAAAGAAGGCATCTCCATCGCCCCGCTGCGCGAGATATTCGAGCACACCGACGGCGTGCTCTACTGGTTCCCCATCGAGAAGCGGGTGCGGGCGGTCAACGCCGAGAGCGACATACGCCTGCAAATCGGCGACCCGGCCGTGCGCGTCAATGACGAGGCCAGGGCTCTTGAGATCGCGCCTTACATCAAGCGCGGCCGGACCATGGTGCCGCTTCAGTTCATCGCGGATACTCTGGATGTGACCATCACCTTCAACCCCGACAGCGGGCAGATCTGCATCACCTCTAACAAGTTCTAGAGCCCCTTTCATAACCTCCAGTAGGGCGGGCTTCCAGCCCGCCAATGCCGTTCTCGATGGTTATGAAAACAGCTTATAGGCGCGCCCGCCACCTGACTCGGCGGCCCGAAGCGCGCACAGTGAGGTCACCCAGCCCCAAATGACGCGCTTGGGGCTGGTTTCTTACCTGGCGGTGGGAGGTAAACCCGAACCGTTCACAGACCCGACGTGCGCCAGCAATCATTCACGAAGGGCCGTTGCGCTATGTCCGAGAACCCGATGAAGATCGTCAACGAGGCCGGCCATCTCGTCGTCGGCGGCTGCGACGTCGTCCAGCTCGCAGCGAAGCACGGCACGCCGATCTATCTCCTCGACGAAGCGGCGATGCGCGCTCGCTGCCGCGAGTACGTCCAGGAGTTCAGCAAGCGCTATCCCCAGGTCGAGGTGGCGTACGCGAGCAAGGCGCTCATCACCACGGCTATCTGCCGCATTGCCGACCAGGAGGGGTTGGGCCTGGACGTGGCCTCGGCGGGCGAGTTGCACACCGCCCTCCAGGCGGGCTTCCCCCCCGAGCGCATAAAGATGCACGGGAACTTCAAGTCCGACCTGGAGCTGGGCATGGCTCTCCAGGCTCCGGTCGGGCGCGTCGTCGTGGACAGCCTCACCGAGCTGGCGCAGCTCAACGCGCTGGCCGAGAACATGGACGTGACCGCCGACATCCTGCTCCGCGTGCAGCCTGGCATTGACACTCACACGCACACTTACATCCAGACCGGCCAGGTGGACAGCAAGTTCGGCTTGGGCATTTACGGCAGTGACGCGGAGGAAGCGGTTCGGCGCGCGCTGGAGATGCCTCATCTGCGCCTGCGCGGGATACACTGTCACATCGGCTCGCAGTTGCTCGATGTCGTCGCCTTCGCGCGAGCGGTGGACCACATGGTGGCGTTTGTGGCACGCCTGCGCGATGCGCACGGCTTCATCGCGCAGGATCTGGACCTGGGCGGCGGGCTAGGTACGCGGTACACGGATGAGGACGAGCCGCCCTCCCTCGCCGAGCTGGCCGAGGCCGTCTGCGGCGGGCTCAGGGACAGCCTCACGGCGCACGGCCTCCCGGAGCCGCGTCTGATCCTTGAGCCGGGCCGCTCCATCGTGGGCGAAGCCGGTGTGACCGTCTACTCGGTCGGCGTGGTCAAGGAGATACCCGGCATTCGCACCTATGTTTCCGTTGACGGTGGGCTTTCGGACAACCCCAGGCCCGCCCTTTACGGCGCCATCTACGAGGCCGTCGTGGCCAACAAGGCCGACCAGGAGGCGACACAGTGGGTGCGCGTGTCCGGGAAGCACTGCGAGACCGACACCCTCATTGAGGACACGCTCTTGCAGCCTGTCGAGGCCGGCGATCTGCTGGCGACGTTCTCCACGGGCGCGTACAATTACGCGATGGCCTCGAACTACAACCGCTTCCCGCGCCCGCCGGTGATTCTATGCACCGACGGCAAGGACAGCGTCATCGTGGAGCGCGAAAGCCTGGACGACCTCGTGAGCCACGATCGCATCCCGCAGCACCTCCGATAGTGCTTGGTTGCAGAGTTTCGCGGTATTATGGAGGGGCCCCATCGGGCCCACCAGCGAGGGCAGAACCGTGACCCGGCTGCGCCTGGGAGAGCGCCTTACCCACGACGAGCTGGCGTGGCTCCAGCGTCTCGGGCAGGTGGCCCAGGACGCCGGCGCGAAGGCATATCTGGTGGGCGGGCCGGTTCGAGACCTTATCCTGGGCCGTCCCGCTCCTGACACCGACCTGGCGGTAGAGGGGCCGGTCGAGGACGTCGCCCACGCGCTGGCTGCCGAGTTCGGCGGTCACGTGAAGAAGACCACCGACCTGCTCACGGCCACCGTCGTCCTTGCCGACGGTCGCGAGATTGACGTGGCTCATGCTCGCACCGAGACCTACCCGGAGCCCGGTGCGTTGCCGGAGGTGTCGCCCGCGTCGCTGGAGGACGATCTCCGCCGGCGGGACTTCACGGTCAACGCGATGGCGCTGGCGCTCTCGCCCTCGGAGTTCGGCCGGCTGATTGACCCGCACGGGGGATACGCGGACCTGCGGGCCGGCCTGCTGCGCGTGCTGCACGAGCGCAGCTTTGAGGATGACCCGACGCGGATGCTGCGCGCGGCGCGCTTTCAGCAGGGGTTGGGCCTGAGGCTCGAGCCGGGAACGAGGGAGCTGCTGGCCCGCGCCGCGGCCGAGCGGCGGCTGGAGCCTCTGTCGGGGGCAAGACTGCGCGCGGAGCTGCGCCGCATCCTCGCTGATGACGTGCCGGAGGGCTTCGCAGGCCTCCAGGAGTTGGGGCTGCTGGCGGCGATGGGTCTGCCGGAGGCAGGGCCCGAGGCGGTCGAGCGCATGCGTCTCCTGCCGCAGGCCGTGGAGCGGCTGGGGGAGAAGATGGAGCAGGCGCGGCCGCTGGCGATGTGCCTGGGGCTGTACGCGGCCAGCGCCCGTTTCATAACCTCCAGTAGGCGGACTTCCAAGCCTGTCCGCCGTAGCCTTGGCGGAGGCGGGCCCGCCAATGCCGTTCTCGACGGTTATGAAACAGCTTCTAGTGCCGGCGGGCTGGACCCGGTCTGGCTGGGCGAGCGCCTGATGCTGGACGCGGGGGAGAGGGCGGACCTGGCGCAGGCGGCGCGTCTCGCCGCTGACCCGCCCGCGGAGCTGACGGAGCCGCGCAAGGACAGCGACCTTCACTTCGCGCTGGAGGGCACCGGCCTATCGGGAGCAGCCGCGTGCTGGACCGCGGTGGGTGCGGATGCCCGGACGCGCCTGGAGCACTACTGGCGGGAGCTTCGCGGCATCACGGCGGACATCGATGGCCAGGACCTGATCGCGGCGGGCCACGAGCCGGGTGCGGGCTTCTCGGCGGCCCTCCGAGCCGCGCTGGCCGCCAAGCTGGACACCGGCGGTGACCGAGACGCACAGCGCTCGGCGGCGCTGCGGGCACTTGCTAACGACCGTACGACAGACGACGGCTGATACGAGAGTACGATGCTGAGGCAATTCCTCGCGGGACGGCTGGACGCGGCTGATGCGCTGGGCTGGATCGTGGCGATCGCGGTCGCATTGACCGTGCACGAGTACGCGCACGCTAAGCGGGCGGATATGGCCGGCGATCCGACGCCGCGGTCCCAAGGGCGCGTCTCGCTCAACCCGCTCGACCATTACGACCCGATCGGCACGACGATGATACTGCTGTTCGGGATAGGCTGGGGCAAGCCGGTGCCCGTCAATCCGATGTACTTCAAGCACCCGCGACGGGATGGCGTCATGGTGGCGCTGTGGGGCGCGCTGGCCAACATCATCACGGCAGTCCTCTTCGCCATCCCACTGCGCTTCGGTTTCGCCGGGCCTTACGCCGGTCCGTTGGCAATAATCGTCATGATCAACCTGATCCTGGCGGTCTTCAACCTGCTCCCGGTCGGGCCGCTCGATGGTGCTAGCGTACTGGCCGGGCTGCTGTCCGTGGACAAGGCCCGCCGCTTCCAGGAGTTTTCGGCCAGGTGGGGGATGCTGCTCCTGATACTCATTATTATGACGCCGCTAGGCGGCCTCTTGATATGGACACCCGTTTACTTGATGATGAGCCTGCTGACCGGGCACCCGTTCTAGTCAGAAGCTTGGAGTGATCTTGGTGGCAAAGAAGGGACGCATCCTCAGCGGCCATCGCCCCTCGGGGCTGCTGCACATAGGGCACTACGAGGGCACGCTCCGCACCTGGGCCGCCCTTCAGGACGACTACGAGTGCTTCTTCGAGATCGCCGACTGGCACGCGCTCACCACCGAGTACGAAAACACCGAGGAGCTGCCCTATCTGGTGGAGCAGATCGCGGTTGACTGGCTGGCCTCGGGGCTGGACCCCGAGCGCAGCGTGCTCTTTGTGCAGTCGGATGTGATGGAGCATGCGGAGCTGCACTTGCTGCTGAGCATGGTCACTCCGGTCTCGTGGCTGGAGCGCTGCCCCACGTACAAGGACCGCCTCACGCAGCTCGGCGAGGAGGCATCTCCGGGATACGGGCTGCTGGGCTATCCCGTGCTCCAGGCAGCGGACATCTTGATATACAAGGCGAACGTGGTGCCGGTGGGCGAGGACCAGCTCCCGCATCTGGAGCTGACGCGCGAGATTGCTCGGCGCTTCAACAACTTCTACGGCGATCTCTTCCCGGAGCCGCAGGCGTTGCTCAGCGAGTTCGCGGCGGTGCCCGGTGTGGACGGGCGGAAGATGAGCAAGACTTACGACAATGCCATCAACCTCTCCGACCCGCCGGAGGTGGTGGAGGAGAAGTTGCGCTCGATGTTCACGGACCCTGAGAAGATTCACATGGGCGATGCGGGCCATCCTGATCGGTGTCCGGTTTTCGTCTACCAGCACATGTACAACGAGGAGGCTCGCGTGGAGGAGATCCGCGCGGAGTGCGAGGCGGGCGAGTTGGGCTGCGTGGCGTGCAAGACCGAGGCGACTGAGCGGACGCTGGAGGTGCTGGGGCCGGTGATGCAGCGGCGCAGGGAACTTGCCGAGAACGTCGAACACGTCCGTCGGGTTCTCGCCGACGGTGCCGAGCGCGCCCGCGAGGTGGCGACTCAGACGATGGACGAGGTCCGTGCGGCCATCCACCTCTGATGCGCCTACCATGGAGGCGCTGCCCGGTCGTTGTCGTGAGGAGGGGCCGCACGAAGATCGTGCCGCGGCTGGCGGCACGATCTGAGGCCGGCCCGCGCCGTTCGCCGTTGGCCGTCGCCGTT
>CBFDBV010000243.1:0-7345 GCA_965603135.1 uncultured bacterium | reverse complement strand
CTGGACGTGGACCTCGACCACGACGTGGACGTGGACCTCGACCACGACGTGGACGTGGACCTCGACCACGATCTGGACGTTGACCACGACGTGGACGCGGACCTCGACCACGATCTGGACGTTGACCACGACGTGCATGTGAACCACGATCTTGACGTAGGCCACGACGCTGACCACGATCTCGACGCAGACCACGACGTGGACGCGGACCATGACCTGGAAGCGGAGCATGACGCGCACGTAGCCGTTCATCACGAGCCGTCGTTCATGCTTCGCGCGCTGTCGGTACTCGGCTTCGGCAAGGTCCCCGTCTCCATCCTTATGACCTGCCTGATGGTGATCTTCGGCTCGGTGGGGCTGATCTGCAACGGTGTGTTCGCGCACGCGCTGCCGTGGAGTTGGGGCCCGGCCCTGTACTTCTGGCCCTCGCTGGGCATCGCCACGATGGCGGGCCTAACGCTCACCGGCACTGTCGCTCGGGGATTGAGCCGCGTGATGCCCACGAGCGAGACCTACGCCATCACACCCGCCGACCGCGTGGGCCGCATCGGCGTTGCGGTGTACGCCCTTAAGGAGGGCGAGCTGGGGGTAGTTGACGTCAAGGATGAGGGCGGCACCCTGCATCGCGTTGCCGCCAAGCCACTCCAGGGAGAGATCCCCAAGGGCAGCGAAATCATCGTGGTGCGCTACCAGAGGGAGGGCGACTACTATGATGTCAGCAAGTCGCCCCTGTAGGCGTTGGTGGCTGCGCCCGGGCATGTGGCTCGGGACGCAGATGGGCAACCTCGCCGCCGGTATGGAGGTCTACCTGGGCCTAGCCAACCTGCCTCCCCCGGGGCGAGTGTCGAGGTGAGTTGCACCTGGAGTTGCCTTTCGTGAGCAAAACCGTAGGAGGCGACAACGATGGCCCTAGCGATGGGCATGGTAGTGCTGGGAATGGCGTTGATCATCGTCCCCTGGAGCGGGATGATCGAGGGCGTGTCGTGGATCAGCCAGACCATCTTAACGCTGATCGGGGCAACGATCCTGATCGTGTCAGGGGTTCTGATCATCATCGCCAAGCTGTATCAGCGCACGAGCGCTCACGAGGCCTTCGTGCGCACGGGCATGGGCGGCCGGCGCGTGGTGCTCGACGGGGGCGCGATCGTGATCCCCGTGGTGCACAAGGCCGTGCCCGTGTCCCTGGAGAGCATGAAGCTGGAGGTGGAGCGCGCCGCTGAGGACGCCTTGATTACCAAGGACAACCTGCGGTGCGACATTCGCGCCGAGTTCTACATTAAGGTTCAGGCTGTCGGGGACGACATCCTGAACGCCTCCCGCTCGCTGGGCGACCGCTCGGTCAATGCCACGGCGGTGCGGGAGCTGGTCTTCGAGAAGCTGGTCTCGGCCCTGCGCTCGGTTGCCGCGACGCGCGAGCTGGCCCAGCTTCACGCCGAACGCGACGACTTCGCCAACGCCGTCTCTCAGCTCGTTCGCGAGGACCTCAGGTCGAACGGGCTGACGCTCGAGTCGGTCACGATCTCACGTCTGGATCAGACCGGCACCGAGCGGCTCAATGAGAAGAACGTCTTCGACGCCCAGGGCCTGCGCAAGATCGCTGAGATCACTCAGCAGGCCCGCGTCGAGCGGAATATGTACGAGCGAGACGCCGAGCGCGAGGTCACCAACAAGGACGTTGATACGCGCAAGCAGGTGCTCGAACTCGACAAGGACCAGGCGGAGGCTGAGGCGACTCAGGGCGCGGAGGTGGCCAAGATCCGCTCCCAGCGCAAGCAGGATGCCGAGAGCTACGAGATCGAACAGCGGCGCATCGTCGAGACCACGCAGATCGGCAAGGAGCGGCAGGTGCAGGAGGCGGAGGTGGGGCGCGACCTGCAGGTCAACATCGCCAAGGTGGCGGCCCAGAAGGAGATCATCGCCAAGCAGCAGGAGCAGCAGACCGCTGACATCCTGCGCAACCAGGCGATACAGACCGCCGACGTGGAGCGCGAGCGCGCGGTCGAGGTCACCAGGCGCGAACAGCAGATCGCGATCGCGCAGGCCGAGCAGCTCCGCGCCGCCGCCGAGGAGGAGCAGCTCAGCGTGGAGGCGGAGCGCGAGAGGGCCGAGCAGGACGTGTTCACCGTCGAACAGGTGGCCACGGCCGATCGCGAGAAGCAGGTGCAGGTCATAAGCGCCCAGCAGCAGGCCGAGCAGGAGAAGATCAAGCAGCAGATGGAGGCCGACATCGAGGCCTACCAGAACGCCAAGATAGCCGAGGGCGAGCAGCAGGCCGCGACCCGCCTCGCCGAAGCCATCCGCACCAAGGCCGAGGCCGAGCGCGACGCCGCCACGCTCACCGCCTCCGGCGAGCAGGCCCAGCAGATGGTGCCGGTCAACGTCAAGCGTGAGGAGGTCAACGTTGACTCCGCCCGCGTGCACGACGTTGACGCCGCGCGCGTCGAGGTCCTGCGCAACGAGCTTGGCGCCAAGGCCGACTACGACAAGATCTCGGTCGAGCTGGAGAAGGTCCTGGCCGAGATCGCGGCCCGCAAGGATGTCGGCATCGCCTTCGCCCAGGCCTTCGGCCAGGCCCTCGGGGAGGCCAACGTCAACCTCTACGGCCAGCCCGAGATGCTCGGCACCGCCATGACCGCCTTCACCAAGGCCGCCGGCATCGGCGCCTTCATGGACGGCATGAAGGAGACGCTGCCCAAGGGCACAATGGAGGCCGGTGTAGCCGCCCTCTCCTCGGCTTTCCCGCAACTGAGGGAAGCGCTGCAAGCCGTGGTGGCCGGGGACGATGGCGACGAGGCAGACGGCGAAGCGACGCAGCCTGAGCCGGATGCCGAAGTGGAAGCCGCGCAACCGGCAGCCGAAGCTGCAGGCGCCTGATCGGCGCCCATGAACCAGCCGCGTGATACAAACGGGGACGCGAGGTCAATCGCGTCCCCGTCTTCACTAGTTGATGTCCGACGCAGAGCCGTGCCGCCTACGGCAGGCGCAGGTCGCAGACGTGCAGTGCGTTGCCCTCGCCGTGGGCGGCGACATACACAAGCTTGTCGCCGGTCGGGGAGATGGCCGGTGAGCGCGCCGCGGTCAGCCCCTCGGTCAGCCAGGTCAGTTGTCCCGAGGGCAGATGCAGCACCCCCACGTTGGAGGCGGCCTGGGTCCAGCGTCCGACGAAGACGATCCAGGCGCCGGTTGGCCCCCAGCTTGGGTCGAGGTGCTCGCGGCCATCGTCGGTGACACGCTGCTCCTCGATCTCCTCGCGCGGGCCAACGTTGTGGATGATCCAGATCTGCTTGCTGCGCACCACCAACATTCTGCCACCGTCCGCCGAGTAGGCGGGCTGGCCCTCCTCGCGCTGGCACAGCCAGGTGTTCTTTTCCTCCTCTTCCTCACCCAGGTGGAACAGGTAGATGCCGCCTCTCCTGTCCCCGGGCCGCGCGCAGGCGACGGTGCTGGCGTCGGGGGAGATGGAAGGCCACTCGTATCCGGGGTTCTCGGTGACGCGCTTGAGCGAGTCATCGCTGTCCATCTCGCGCAGCCAGATGCCCTCGCTGCCCGGCTCGGTGCCCACGTAGGCCAGCAGCGCGCCGCGCACATCGGGCTGGCGACCGTGGCCGATCAGCTCCGCCTCGCCGCTCGCCAGATCCACGCGCCAGAGCTCCTCGGATATCTCCTCCTCGTTCACGCGACTGCAAATGACCGCCGAACCGTCCGCGGTGAAGGCGCAGGAGGTGTACCCGCCCAGGTCGGCCAGCACGCGGGCCGGGCCGACCGTGGGCCGAGCGCCCATCTGAGAGGGCGTGGCCAGGGCGAGGCTGAGCGCAAGAGCGAGAGCGTGCGGGATCATTCTGATGCGCGAGAGTTCGCCGCCCGTGCGGCAATCCCTCGCCAACCCCCCCCCGTGCAGGAGTTGATGGTGCCGGCCGCGAAGAGACAGTGCGTAATAGATGACGTCTGGGCGCGCCGAAAGTTTCAGAACGCGAACGATCGGAGGAAGCAACCGTGCAACAGAGGCCCGAGATATTCCAGATGCTCGACGAGATGCCCATCATTGACACCCACGAGCATATCCGGCCGCTGGCGGAGGTGCGCCAGGGCCCGTGGGACTTCATCGAGCTGTGCAAGAACAGCTACGTCGCCTCCGACTTGGAGAAGACCGGCAAGCCCGGCTCGCCCTGGCCGGATGCCGACCTGTCGCTGGCTGAGAGGTGGGCGCACTTCGAGCCGTACGCGCAACGGGCCGAGAACACCGCCTACTACCGCTCGCTGATCCTGGGCTGCAAGAAGCTGCACCGGCTGGAGGAGGATGAGGTCAATGCCGACAACTTCGCGGCGCTGGCCGAGCGGATGGAGGAGAGCCGCGAGCGTGACGACCTCTTTGACTATGCGCTGGGCGAGGTCGGTCATATCCGCTACGCGCTCCAGGACCCCCACTGGGATGCCTTCAACCCCGACACCGGCGCGGAAGTGCTCACGCCGGTGCTGCGCATCAACGCCTTCGTTATCTGCCCGTTCGAGGGGCAGACCGACCACAACGGCACCTCGCCCTATGACTATGCCGAGCGGCTGGGCTTCGAGGTCACGGGCTTCGACAGCTACCTGGAGCTGATCGGGAGGGCGATGGAGCATCATAAGAGGGCGGGCGCGGTGGCCGTCAAGTCCTCACTGGCATATGACCGGGACCTGGACTTCGCGCAGGTTGAGCGGAGCGAGGCGCGGTGCATATTCGAGGGCAACCGCGAGAGCCTTACGCCCGAGCAGGAGCGCGCGCTGCACGACTATCTGATGCACGCGGTGGTGGATATCGCCACGGAGCTGGGCCTGCCGGTGCAGATTCACACGGGCATCCGCGCCGGCAGCGGCGATGTGCGCGGGACGAACCCGGTGCTGCTGACCGACCTGCTGCTGGCGCACCCGAAGGCGCGTTTCGACCTCTTCCACGGCGGCTACCCCTATTGCAGCGAGCTGGCGGTGATGGCCAAGGGCATCGCCAACGTCTGGCTGGATATGTGCTGGCTGCCGATCATCTCGCCCTCGGTGATTCGGCGGCAGATGCAGGAGTGGGTGGAGACTGTGCCGGGCAGCAAGCTGCTGTGGGGCGGGGATTGCGGTCGCGTGGAGGCGGCGCTGGGGGCGCTGGCGATGGCAAAGGACATCGTCGCGCGGATGCTGATGGCCAAGGTGAAGGAGATGGCCTACTTCAGCGAGAAGACGGCGATGCGCCTGGCCCGGGGGATATTTCACGATAACGCGGCCGAGCTGTTCTTCGGCGCGGACGGTGACAGTCATCCCGCCAGGCGGGATGACTGTCCCCCATTCCCGAAAAGAGTTCTGCGCGGGGAAGGAGGCTGAGCAGGCGCGGCGAAAACGCTTGACACGGGAGGATGCAATGGGTATCCTATCTGTGACCGTGGCCGAGAGGCCACGGAGAGGGCAATAGTCCGCATTTCAAGGAATGGAGAGGAGATGGACTGAATGAGGCGCAGAGGTTTCACGCTGATCGAGTTGTTGGTCGTGATAGCGATCATCGCCATCCTGGCGGCGATCCTATTCCCGGTCTTTGCCCGCGCCCGTGAGAAGGCGCGGCAGTCGAGCTGCCGGTCGAACCTCAAGCAGATTGCTCTGGCCCACCTGATGTACGTGCAGGACTACGACGAGAAGTTCCTCTATGGCTGGCACATCTACAGTTGCTCGGGTTCCTGGCCGGGCTTCCTGATCCCGTACATCAAGAACCATCAGGTCTTCGACTGCCCGACCAGCGACCCGTGGGATACTGATGGCAACTACAGCGGCAGCTACAACTATGGTTGGGTCTACGACAACCTGCGGGGGGCGAAGCTAGCGGAAGTGACCAGGCGCGGCTCGTCATCGGAGTGGTTCCTGGCCTTCGATGCGTATACCTCGTACGTGGTTTACGATACCGCAACCCTTGACCATCTCATGGGTGACCTGGGCTTCAATCAGACGAACGTATCACGGATGGCCACCAGGCACAACGGGATGGCGAACGTGGCCTTCGTAGACGGCCACGTCAAGTCCCTGAGCAAGAATGACCTGCTCAAGCGCACTGGGGACCGCGAGGTGCCCTGGTTCACCAACTGGGACGACATCTAGTCGCCGCGCTCGCGACGGGATAGTCTCCAGCAACGGACGGCATGACGGCCGGTCCGGTAACGGAAGCTGTGCGAGCAACTAACGGGCCGGCGGGAATCGTTCCTGCCGGCCCGCGCATTGTTGGCTGCGTGCGTCGGGGGGGGGCGGGGAAAACCCCCCCCCGGGGGACAGTACCCCCCAACCCCCCAAAAAAGCAAGGCCAGGGGGATGCGTTCCTCCCGCCCCCCGACGTTTGGGCTGGGGGCGTCGGGGGGGGCCGGTCAACCCGCCTGGCGGGATGACTGTCCCCCATTCCCGAAGAAATCTCCTGGACAGGGAAGGAATCCGAGCGGGCGCGGCGAAATAGGTTTGACACGGGAGGATGCAAGGGGTATCCTATCTGTGATCGTGGGCGAGAGGCCCCGGAGAGGGCGATAGTCCGCATTTCAAGGAATGGAGAGGAGATGGACAGAATGAAGCGACGAGGCTTTACGCTGATTGAGCTGTTGGTGGTGATAGCGATCATCGCGATCCTGGCGGCGATCCTATTCCCGGTCTTCGCCCGCGCCCGTGAGAAGGCGCGGCAGACGAGCTGTCTCAGCAATGAAAAGCAGCTTGCGCTGGGGACGCTGATGTACGCCCAGGACTATGACGAGAGGCTGCCTGTCAGGTACCACTCCGCGAACACGAGCTTCCGGATTCCGTGTATGATTTACCCGTACGTTAAGAACCTCCAGCTCTTCGCGTGTCCGAGCTGGAGCGACCCCTACACTTTCGCGGCGCCGGTCGGCACCATCGATTCATCCTACGTCTGGCCCGGCGGCTCGCCCGCGCATGTGGGGAACCCCTGTGCCACCTGCGGGGCAACTTGCGGGAAGAACTACTTCCCCTTCGACGGGTACAGGGGCGTGAAGCTGGCAGTGATTGAAGCCCCCTCGAACTGCATTATGATCCTTGAGAGGCGGACCGACAGCGCCCACGTGGACTGGGACAATGGTGTCCACACCGGCGCAGTGGCATACTCGGTGAACCCAAGCTACCAGATTCACAACGGCGGCAACAACTACGCCTTCCTGGACGGTCACGCGAAGTGGCTGAAGGAGACCACGGCGGGTCAGTGGACGCCGTGCATGAGCGACGACTAGCGGTTCAGCGCGGGGCGAAGAGGCAACGGGCCGGCAGGAATCGTTACTGCCGGCCCGCGTGTTTTTGGCTGCGCGCGTCGGGGGGGGACAGTCATCCCGCGAGGCGGGATGACTGT
>CBFDBV010000242.1:0-7394 GCA_965603135.1 uncultured bacterium | reverse complement strand
CGCCTGGGCCCGGACGGGATGGTCTGGACTTACGTGGGCGACGTGCTGGTGCGCATTGATCCGGCCGACGTGAGGGTCGAGGTCGTGGGCAAGCTGAAGCCGCCGGGCCGGATCGCGTTCGCCGGCGCGGACATCTACCTCGCCGGCACCACCGACCTCCGCCGCGTCAAGGATATCGTGCCGCGCTAGTCGAAGGACTCCATGCCGAGCGGCCTTCACTCGCGTGGAGCGGGTTCTGCGATACTCATGCGTGAGAGCTTACACGGAGGTGTGGTCATGAAGCGTTCATTGCCTCTCATGTTCATCACGATCCTTGCGTGCCCGCTTGTCGCCCCCGCCGAGCAGGTCACCATCATCGGCACTGTGACCGGGCCCGACGGCGCACCGGTGGCGGATTGCGCCGTGCGCACATTATCTCCCCCGCGCGAGGGGGCGCTGCGTTGGGCGGGGATCGAGACGACGACCGACGGCGACGGCAGGTTCGAGTTGGCTTTTCAGTGTGACAGGTCGCCGCGATCCTACGCTGTCTCTGTTTGGGCGGTAAAGGAGGGCCTTGCCATCGGCTGGGGGCGCTTTGAGAGCGGAGCCGAGCTGGCGATAGAGGTTGGCGGCACGCCGAGTAAGGTCCGCGGCAAGCTGGTAGACGATCAGGGCAATCCGCTGCCGGCTCTCCGCGCCTGGGTAAGCCACGCATCCGTGGGCGAGGGTGAGGGCAGGAGCTTCGTCAGCTTCGGCGACTCTGAACCAGTGCTGCAAGCACGAACTGATGAGGACGGCCGCTTCGAGTTGGGTGACCTGCCGCCGGGCGCTAGGGCGTGGGTCGCCGCGGGCGGCACGGGATGGGCGCAGGCCGCTGTCTGGGCGGTGGCTGCGCCGGACGGCGGGGAAGAGATCACCATCACAATGCACCCGGAGGCCGTAATCTCTGGAAGGGTGACGCGCGATGGGCAGCCCATGGCGGGCGTGCACGTGTATGCACAGGGAGACCCACGGCGCCGCACGAGCGTTGACACCGTAGAGGCCGAATCCACCCCTGATGGGACATACCGGATAGATGGCCTGCCGGCCAATGCTTACAAGGTCAGGCTCGTGCCGAGACAGGGCCTTCTAGCAGTTGCCCATGAGGGCCTGGAGCTTGGCGCCGGCGACCATGCCGAGAACATCAACTTCGAGCTGATCGAGGGGGCTATCGTCGAGGGCACCGTGACGCTCGAGGACACAGGCGAGCCGGCCGCAGGCGTCTGGGTCGGCGCCGAGGGGCCCGCGGCGAGTTCAGCTCGCACCGACGAGCGGGGCCATTACCGCCTGCGCGTCGCGCCCGGCAACAACCTGGTCAAATGTGGCAGCCTGGGCACGCAGGGCTACGACCGCGCAGAGCCCGGCGAAGTCTGGGTTGAGGCCAGGGAGGGCGAGCCAGCCAGGGGCGTGGACTTCGTGCTGAAACTCTCGCCCGTGTTCTCGGGCGTGATTCTAGGGCCCGGCGGCGAGCCGCTGGCAGGAGCCGAGGTGTGGGTCCTCAGACCGGAGTCGCGGTTCGAGTGGCCGCATGAGGCCGAGCGTTCCGACCAAGACGGGCACTTTCGCGTCACGCCGTACAAGTTCCGCAGCCACGGCCCGTGGCTCATCTTCGCCCAGCACACCGAGCGCGACCTGGCCGGCCTCGCGGTTGCACCAGAGCGGCAGGACGATATGACTCTGCAACTCCGGCCGGCAGCCTATCTTGCGTCTGCGGCTCTGAACCTCGAGGACAACCCCGTGCCGGACGTCGGCGTGCTTGTGCAGGCCTGGCCCGACAGGGCGCGTCCAGCGCCCTTGCCCTTCCGGTATGCAACCGATGGGGACGGACAGTTGAGCGTCGGTCCGCTCCCCCCGAACGTGACGCTCAGAATGGCCCAAGGGCGGTCCGGCGCGGATGCCGAACTGCTGGCGTTCGCGGTGAACGATGCCTGGCCCATGTACAAACGGTTCTCGCTCCAGCCGGGACAGACCCGGCGAATGCCGGCGCTGCGGCTGAATCTGACTGGCCGCTCGCTTAGCGGCGTGGTGATTGACGAGCAGCGGGAGGTGGTAGCAGGCGCCACTTTGGTCAGGAAATGGCAGGGCTCCACGCGCAGCGAGTCCGAGCGCGAGCGAGCCACGACCGTCACGGATAACCAGGGCAGATTCACCCTCACGCGTCTGAAAGCGAAAGGGGCCGTGACCGTCATGGCGGTATCCCCCGACGGCCGCCGCGCGGTCGCCCTGAAATGTGACCCTGACGTGGAGGTTGAGGTGATCCTTCAGCTCCAGGAGCCCGGGGTGCTGGTGGGGGTTGTCTACGGCGCTGACGGCAAGCCGGCGGCGGGAGTCGAGGTGGGCGTGAGCAGCGTCGGGGGCAGTTTTCCGCTTCGTGAGCAGGCGGGCGCGCCGCTCAAGTTCTGGGCGTCGGTGAAAACGGACGAGCGCGGGCGCTGGCGACTCGAAGGGCTGGTGCCGGGACTGGCCTATGACTGCCAGCACAAGCCCCCCGGGCCTGGCGGATCGCAGCGGGTGAAGCGTTTCGTCGCCGAGGGCGGCGAGATGCCGATGGTGCTGGACATCTATAGGCAGTGACCCCCTCTGCAATGCAAGCAGCCCCGGCGCGATCCTGGGGGTCCGGCCCGGGCTGGTGCTCGGCGCGACCGCCGATCCCGACGTCGAGGGCGGAGGCCTGCTCTACGGAGTGGCCCTCGGCACCGGCGAGGTCCTCTTCCGCAAGCAGGTGCCGTATGACTTCCGCTTTGACTCAGGGCGCAACCGCCACGGCACGAACGATTACCGCCTGGGCCCGGACGGGATGGTCTGGACCTACGTGGGCGACGTGCTGGTGCGGATTGATCCGGCGGACGTTCGCGTCGAGGTGGTCGGTAAGCTGAAGCCTCCCGGCCGCATCGCCTTCGCGGGCGAGGACATCTACCTCGCCGGCACCACCGGCCTCCGCCGCATGAAGGGGGTCGTGCCGCGGTAGTCGAACTGCCAGACGGGCGACCCGGTGGCGTCCGCTTGCAGCCGCCGACGAGTATGTGGAGGTGTGGTTATGAAGCGCTCAGTCTGTGTCATAGTGATTGGAGTCCTCGCTTCCTTGTCTCTCTGCTCCGCCGAGCAGGTCACCATCACCGGCAGCGTCGTGGGGCCCGAGGGTGAGCCTATCGAGGGCGCGAATGTCGCCGTCCACTACTGGGCGGGGGAGACCATCTGGGCTGAGGCCGCCAGCGAGGCCGACGGAAAGTTCGAGCTTTCGTTTGAGGTTGACCGGCCTGGTGGCATCTACCGTGTGGTTGCCGCCAAAGAAGGTTACGCCATAGCCGGGCAGCGCGTCGAGCGAGGCAAGCATGCACGCATTATACTCTCCGATGAAACCGGCAGTATCATCGGCACTGTCACCAGCGTCGGGGGAGAGCCACTACAGGGGATAGAGGTCACGGTAGGCGTACTGAAGGCGCCCGGAGAGGGCTTTGCAGGATACGTGCGTCTGGACGGTTATCTGCGTGCTCCCCGTGCCGAAACCGGCGAAGAGGGAAGATTCTCCATTGGCGGGTTGCCCCGCGGCGTCCAGGTCGGGGTCGCCGCGCGCGGCGCGGGATGGGCAACTTACGCGATGGCGGGTAGCAGGTCCTGGCCCTACACGGGCGATGACATTACCATCAGCCTTCACCCCGAGGCCGTGATCTCTGGGCGCGTCCTGCGGGACGGCGAGCCGGTGGCAGGGGTGCGTGTCGCCGCGCAGCCGCAGGAAGCTACGGTGGGCGGTTATGGTGACGATGAGACTGGAGAGGATGGCAGTTACAGAATAGGTGGGCTGCCGGCCTCGACCTACAACGTGATACTGGTGCCGCCTGAGGGCTACACGGCCGTCGCCTGCGAGGGAGTGAAGGTCGCCGCCGGCGAGCACGCCACCGACCAGGACTTCGAGTTGATCGAGGGAGCAATCGTAGAGGGCACCGTAACGTGCGCTGACACCGGTGAGCCGGCGGTCGGGGCGGGGATCGGCGCCTACGGCCCCGCCCATCCCACGAGCACGGGTTGGGTGCAGCGGGCCGAGACGGATGAGCACGGCAGATACGAGTTACGGCTGCCGCCTGGTCGGAATAAGCTCTACTACATGGGCGGCCTGGAGGGATATCGTCACGCCCAGGCCGAGCCTAAAGAAGTGTGGGTGGAACTGACAGCAGGCGAGCGCAAGACCAACGTGGACTTCCTGCTCAACCCGGCACCGAAGTTCGTCGGTGTGGTGCTGAATCCGGACGGCACCCCCGCGCCGCACGTCAAGCTGTGGATACGAGGAAGCTCGTACAGCCTGGGGTTGGACATGCCCGAGCACAGCGACGAAGGCGGGCGCTTCAGCCTGATACCACGACTGGACTTCCCGCGCCAGGAGCCGTGGGTGATATTCGCTCAGGACGAGGAGCGCGGGCTCGCGGCAGCGGAGTTGGTGTCTGAGCCCGCCAGGGAGGTCGTCATGCGGCTGCAGCGCGGAGGCTACCTGACGGCTGAGGTGCGGGACCTCGCCGGTAAGCCGATGCGGGGCACAGGGATCCGCGTCCTAGTCGGAGGCCGCCACGAGCAGCGCCACCTGCCGCTAGGGGCGGTCAGCGATGAGAACGGGCGTCTGCGCGTGGGTCCGCTGCCCTCCGACCTGAACCTCTCGGTGGCGCCAGCGTTCGAGGTCCGCAGCATGACGACAGACACCTCCTGGGGGGACTTGGGGGAGTTCACGCTGGAGCAGGGTGAGACCAGAGAGCTGCCGCCACTGGTGCTCAATCCCGAGGGGCGCTCACTGCGAGGCACTGTGCTCGACCAGGAGGGAGATGCGGTGGCCGGGGTGGTCGTCAGCTGTCTCGATGGCCTTGACGAGGGACTCGTGAAGAGCGCCACGGACGAGGACGGCAAGTTCGAGCTGACCGGGCTCAAATCCCGCGGGACGGTGCGTGTGGTCGCTTACACGCCTGACGGGCAAAGGGCCTTCGGGATGCCCTGCGACCCAACCGCCCCCTTTGATCCGGAGTTCGTCCTCGAGCCGCCCGCGATCGTTCAGGGCGTCACCTACGATGCGGACGGGAAGCCTGTGGCCGGGGTGCAGGTGCAGTTGCAGACGGGCGAGCTGCAGGACGGTCACGGCCTGCCCGACCACTTGAAGGCCATGGACTACACCCACAGTGACGAGCAGGGGCGGTGGCGGTTCGAGGGATTGGTGCCGGGCGCGCAGTACAGCATATTCGCCATCGCCCGGGAGGCAAAGCTCAGCGGATTCTCAGAGCGCTTCGTCGCCTCCGGCGGCCCAGAGCCGATGGAGATGGACATGCATCTGAAGTAATCTCAGCGCGCGCCCCGCGCCGGTAGTCGGAAGTCGGAGAGAAAGGACCCGTTCCCATGATCGAGAAGTTCACCATCAGCCGTGATGACAGTACCTACGAGTGCTTCCCCGATGTGTGTATGACCCAGACCGGCAAGCTCGTGCTCACCTACCGCGAGAGCGACTCCCACGGCGCCGCCGACTACGCCTACCTGCTCTACCGCGTCAGCGACGACCACGGCCGCACCTGGTCCGACAAGGTCTACCTCGACCGGCAAGAGAAGACCGAGGGCGTGCTCTTCAAGTGGAACTGCCCGCGCGTGAGCCAGTTCGCCGACGGCCGCATCATCATCCTGTGCGACGGGTATCCCGTCCCGCCCGGCGAAGGCGGCAGCCAGTACGACTCCAAGCAGTGGCTGTGGATCAGCGACGATGACGCGCAGAGCTTCGCCGAGCCCGTGGAGACGGTCGTCTGCGGCATCGTGCCCGACAAGGTCATCGAGCTGAACTCCGGCCGCCTGGTGCTGGGCAGCCACGTGCGCGCTGACGAGCTGGGCGGCCTCTACCGGCAGATGGTGCACATCTCCGAGGATGGCGGCGAGAGCTGGCGCGGGCCGATCACCATCTGCTGCACGCACCACTACGACGCCTGCGAGGGCGGCATTGTGCAGTTGCCCGGCGGCGAGCTGGTCTGCTATATGAGGGACAACTCACGGACGGGGCGGCCCGGCCCGAAGTGCCTCTCGATGGATGATGGCGAGACCTGGCTCGGCCCGTTCGACACGCTGATGAACGGGCTGCACCGCCCGGCGGTGGGTCTGACCGACTCGGGCGAGGTCATGATCACCTACCGCTTCCATCCGGGCGGGCCCTTCGCTAAGAACTTCTTCGCGTATAAGGAGAGCGTCGCGTCCGCGCTCGAGCCCGACCGCAGCAAGCAGACCGGCGTCATCCTGCCGCTGGATCACGATCGCAACGAGCAGTCAGACTCATCGTACTCGGGCTGGGTGCACTTGCCGGATGGTCGCTTCTTCGCGGTGAATTACATCAAGGACGACGCGCCGATGGCCCAGATCCGCGGGTACTACTGGAGCGAGGACGACTTCTAGCCGACAACCGACATCCGACAACCGACATCCGACCAACGGCACATAACCAGGCACGGACGTTGGAGGTAGTGCGATGAACCCTGCCTTGACTGCGTCGGCAGACCACATCCAGACTCACCTAAACGTCCTCTGCCGGGACATCGGCAACCGCATCGCGGCCTCCGAGAACGAGCGCCGCGCGGCGGAGTACGTTGCAGAGCGCCTCACCGCGCTGGGGCTCGCCAACGTCACCGTCGAGGGCTTCCCCTTCACCGAATGGGGCTACGAGGTCAGCACGCTGGAGGTGAGCGACCAGGGCGAGTGGCGCACCATCGCCTCCATCCCCGCCGCCAACTCGCCCTCGACGCCGCCGGAGGGCATCGAGGCCGAGGTCGTCTACGTGGACAGCGCGACGCCCGCCGACCTGGCCGGCCGCGATATCGAGGGCAAGATCCTGCTCATCTGGGGCCTGCATGGCGGCGACACCAGCAAGCTGGAGCGGCTCCAGGAGTGCGGGGCGGCGGCGGTGCTCTGGGTGGATGACCGGCTGCCGTTTGACTATCCGGTGTCGGTGGGGACGCCGTATGACTGGCGCGACGTCCTGCGCAAGCCCAACGTCTGCATCCCGTACACGGAGGCCTGGGAGCTGGCGCGGGCGGAGGGCGTGACCGCGCGGCTGCGCACGGAGGTCTGGCGGCGCGAGGGGGAGTCGGTGAACGCGTTCGGCGACCTGCCCGGCAGCGGGCCGGAGATGGTGCACATCGGCGGGCACCTTGACTGCGTGGTGGTGGGCGTGGGCGCGGATGATGACGCTTCGGGGGTGGCGGTGACGCTGGAGACGGCGCGGCTGCTGAGCGAGTTGGACGAGCAGCCGTTGCGAACGGTTCGCTTCATGGGGTATGGGGCAGAGGAGCAGCTTTCGGAGGGCTCGCGGCGCTATGTGCTGGCGCATCCGGAGGAGGTGGAGCGCACGCGGCTGTGCATTCAGCTTGACA
>CBFDBV010000241.1:0-7400 GCA_965603135.1 uncultured bacterium | reverse complement strand
GTGTACTCGTAGTAGTAGTACACCGCGTCATCCACGGGGACGACCTCGATGTAGCGAATGCACCCGTGCGGCGAGGTCACCCACGGGCCGCCGGTGGTGATGCGCCGCCAGGAGCGGAGGTCGTAGCTGATCGCCAGACCGGCCTTCTCCTCGTAGTTCTCCTCGACGCTCGCGCTGCCGTCGTAGAAGCCGAGGAAGACCGGCGGCTGATAGAGCACCGAGCCGATGCGAGTGCAGTAGCAGTCCCAGCCCTCGTCGGGCGGCGAAAGGATGTCGCCCTCCCAGCGCCAGCTCAGGCCGTCCTCGCTGGTCGCCAGGCCGGTGTGAGACTTGACGATCCCGGTGTTGTACACGTCGCCCGTGGCGTGCATCGTCTCCCGTTCCCCCTCGGAGGGAGCCGAGGCGCTGGGCGCGTAGCTGACGATCATGTGATACAGCCCGCCGATGCTGAGCACAACCGGGTCCTTGATGCCCTCCAGGCCCAGGTCATCGGCGGTGAAGACCTTGGTGCGCCGGGAGGCGTCGAAGTCGTCTGGGCGGTCGGCCTCCATCACGTCAATGCGCCACTTGTTCGTCTCCCCGTCAACGAAGGAGATGTACAGGCGAAAAGCGCCGTCGGCGGCCCTGGTGATGCACGACTTCTCGACCGAGGGGCTGTCCAGGGCCTCCTTGTCGGCCTGCCAGATGTCCTCGAAGTGCAGGCCGTCGTCGCTGGCCGCGAGACGGCAGTTGACGCCGCGACCGAGCTCGCGCGGCTTGCGCAGGCGGTAGTAGAGGTAGAACTTCTCGCTCTCGGCATCGTAGAGGGCGCTCGGCGCCCCCGCCCACCAGCCCGGGCCGGAGTCCAGAGGCTCTCTCACGGTCTGCCCCTGGGCAGGATCGAACAGCGGCGGGGCCGCCAGGTACTTCGCGCCAGGGCTCTGCCACTCTGCGCGTATCATCGTATGCGCCTCCTCAACGGGGAATGGGGAACGGCAGAGGCTGGAGGCTGGACGCGAGAGGCTGGACTACGACAACAGCAAACCGAGTGTCGCAGGCGAGAATGGTCGCAGTCCTTTCTCGCTTCCAGCTTCCAGCTTCCAGCTTCCGCCGTTCGGTCATTCTCTCTCGGGAGCCGCGACACCTGCCAGCGCCGGGGCACGCGCGCTGGACGGCGTGTGAATACCAGGTGTCGGCGGGCCAGAGCAAGTCGTCGGAGGCCCGACAGGAGCACGCGCCGCCGCCCCCCCTCCCAGCGGAGCGCTTGCGCTCCGCGCCGCGGGCAAGCCCTCGGCTGGAAAGAACCCGTGCACGAATCGCCGGCCACCAACACAGACCTGGATGCTGCCCCCGGAGCACGCGCGCGGCCAGCGTTGTGCACCGGCAGCAAGGAGAACAGGCCTGCCCCGTCGAAACAACCGTGCCGTCAGGCCGACGCCGCGGAGCATAAGGAGAGGGAGAAGATGCAGGCATCAGAGATCGCGCGGTTCATCGAGGCGCTCGCGCCGCCGATGGGCAACGATGAGGGCTTCAAGTGGGGCGACCCGCAGGCCGAGGTCAGCGGCGTGCTGGTGACTTGGATGGCCACGCTGGAGGCCATCGAGCACTGCATGGCGGAGGGGCTGAACCTGCTGATCACACACGAGGAGATGCACTATCCGTATTCCTCGCGGCAGCCGGGGCTGGAGAAGTACCTCACCTGGCGCGTCAACCGCCGGAGGATATTGCTGTTCACCAAGGGCGAGATCACGGTCTACCGCGCGCACGGAATGCTGGACCGCTTCTGCATTCTGGACGACTTCGCCGAGCTGCTGGGGCTGCCCGAGCCATCGGTGACAGAGGGCTACCATCGGATATACGACATCGAGCCCCTGCCGCTGGCAAATCTGGTGGAGCAGGTGAAGGAGCGCACGGGGCTGGCGGCGGTGCGTGTCACGGGCGATCTGGAGCGCGAGGTCTGCCGCGTCGGACTGCCCTGGGGAGGTCTGGGCCTCAGCGTCAACTCGGGCTTCCTCAACGCGCTGATGCAGTACGACCCCGACGTGTTCATCGCCGGCGAGTCGGATGAGTACGCAATGCGCATGGTAGCCGATTGCGGCGTGCCGATGATCGAGACCGGCCACGCCATCAGCGAGGACCCCGGCCTGGAGCACTTCGCCGAGCACCTGGGAGAGAGCTTCCCGGGGTTGCCCGTGGTGTTTCATCGGTGCGCGGCCGCATGGCAGGTCTGTTGAAGATAATTTTCTGGGAGGCAGGAGGAGTCCGGCGCCCGTAGAAGGAATCCTGCGGGGCGACGAGGAACCTATGATCGTGGCGCTGAGCAACGGTGCCTGTACAGGCCGCCGGCGGGCGTTGGGGTTTGTACGGTTCCCCTTTTCCCAGCGCAGGCTTGCCCTGCATCCGGAGCGCAACCGCTCCGCTGGGGACAGAGGGGGGACAGTCACCTAAGGTGACTGTCCCCGACCCGTCCGCTGGCCAGGTGTCGGATGTCGGTAGTCGGATGTCGGAAGTCGGTAGAGGAGTTGAACCCAGTGGACGAACACACCAGGCAGAAGATCACCTGGATCGTCATTATCGCGGTGATCGTCTCTCTCATTATCCTGGCGGTCTATCGCCGGCATGAGCTGGATATGCTCGTCGGGAGGGCTGCGTCGGGCACGCTGGCCGCCCGCGTCAAGGCGGTGGAGACCCTCGTAGAGAAGCAGAAGCTCGCCGAGGCCCTCGAGGACCGCCCCCGATGGGCTCAGGACCTGGTGGTGCGGACGATCGCTATGATCGGCTCGGAGCAAGCCCTCTTCCAGCTCATCGCCAGCAAGGGCGTGCTGGATGCGCCGGTGTCAGCAGCGGCGGACCAGTATCTGATCTCGATGGGCGAGACGGCCATCGGCCCACTGGTGCAGGCTATGCAGGACAAGGACGGCGCCGTGCGCGGCGGGGCCAAGGCTCCACTGATCGCGATCGGAGAGCCACCGGTCGCGTCGCTCATGCCGCTCATTGACGTGTACGATGACGCTGTGCGTGGGCTGGTGGCCTCAACGCTGGCCGGCATAGGCGAGCCGGCGGTGAAGCCGCTGCTCAAGATAATGAAGCAACTCAAGCCCCGGCCCGATCAGGAGCCAGCAGCCTTCCAACGGGCCAAGGCCGCCGCGCAGTCGGCGTTCGTGGGGATGAAGGTAGTGGCCTTCGGCCCGGTGACGGAGGAGGTCCTGACCGACCCCAACCAGGAGGTGCGCAGTGCCGGGGCCACGGTCCTGGGCAGCATCGCCAATCAGACCGGGATATCGCCCATGGCCGCAGAGGATGCCGCCCAGGTGGTAGCGCCGCTCATCAAGCTGCTGAACACCGACCCGAGCTGGGCGGTGCGGGTCAAGGCAGCGGCCGCGCTGGGGCCCCTGCTTGAGGTTGCCAGAGAGGGAGGAGCGCTGCTGCCGCTGATCGCTCGCCTGGCCGACCAGCGGCCGGAGGTCAAGGCAGCGGCTGCCAGGGCGCTCGGAGAGATCGGCGATCCCTCCGCCGCCGGACCCCTGGCGAAGACACTCGTGACCAACCGCGCGGGCGCCACGGCGGAGCTGGCAACCGCGCTGGAGAGAATCGGACGACCCTCCATCTCGCCCCTGACCCCGGCCCTGGCTCACCCCGAGCCGGAGGTGCGCCTGGTTGCGGCCAAGACGATCGCGACCATAGGCAGCACCGATGCCGTGGTGCCGCTGGGCAAGGCGCTGGGCGATCCCGAGGTCAAGGTCAGACAGGCAGCCGCCAAGGCGCTGCGCAACCTCGCCGACGCGCGCGTGCTCGAGGCCCTCGCGCGCGCCCTGGCGGACAGCGACTGGCACGTCTACTACGCCGCGAGCGATGCTCTCGCGCGCATCGGCGAACCCGCCCTGACCACCCTCATCGAGGCGCTGGGACACCCCAACACGCGGGTGGCCTACATGGCGGAGCAGGCCCTGGCGAGAGTCGGCAAGCCCGCGGTCGCTGCGCTCACGGCGAAGCTGAGGGCGGACAATGAGCAGGTCGTTGAGTGGAGCGCCATTGCGCTCGGTGACATCGGGTTCGATGCGGTGGGGCCAACCGCGAAGCTGCTGGCGGACGGGAGCGCAAGCCCCTCAGCGAGGGCGGCCGCCGCACGGGCCCTGGGTATGACCAAGTCCAAGCAGGCAAGCAAGCCGCTGATAGCCGCCGCGAAGACCGATTCAGCGCACGTGAGAGAGGCCGTGATAGATGCCCTCAGCGGCGTGGGCGATCCGGCCACCACCGAGGTGCTGACCGGGGCTCTGCTCGATCCCTCGGATGCCGTGCGAGAGACAGCAATGCGGGTGCTCAAGGACTGGCGACTGGGTGACGTCAGGCAGCAGTTGTCCAAGCTCGCTGAAGCCGAGGACGCCAACGCGGCTCGGCGCGCCGCGGTGCTGCTGGCTGAGCATACCTCAGCAGCCGGCGGCGGGCTCCTTGCTCAGGTGGCAGGCATCGGGGAGGAAGAGGGCCTGGGCGACGACGCCAAGGTTCGCGAGCTGCTGGAAGCAGCGGCCAAGGACGATGATGAGAAGGCGACACTGCGGCGGGCAGCCGTCAGCACCCTGGGATACGTGGGCACCGAGGCATCTCTTGAGGCTCTGAAGCCGCTGCTGACCGCAGACAACCCGTATGCCCAGGAGGCAGCGAAGGCCGTCGGGCGCATAGGACACAGAGTCGCCGAGGCAGAGGAGGTCACGGCCAAGGCCGAGCTGTCGGAGGCCGGCAAGCTCCTGCTGGAGCTCTTCTCAACCGCTGACACGGATGAGGTGCGCCTGGTGGCAGCGGCAGGCCTCTCCCTTATGGGCGGACAGCCGGTGGACACCCTCCTGGAGGAGCTCAAGACGGCACCCGCCGAGCTGAGGCCCTGGATAGCCGCAGTACTCGGCGCTATCGGCAAGCCTGCCACCGAGCCAGTGCTTGAAGCACGAGCCCTCGCGGAGACCGAGGACAAGAGAGCCTGGTGCGCCGCCGCGCTCAGCTTGATCGGAGATGCCCAGGCCCTGCACTTCCTGGACCAAATGGAGGAGCCGCCATCCCCCGAAAAGGTCGCCGCCGGCCGCGCGATCTTGCAGGAACTGCTGGCCACCCTCTAGAGGCTGTTTCAAGACTACGCGTAGGGCGGGCTTCCAGCCCGCCAATGCCGTCGGCTGGGGTCTTGAAACCACTGATCTAGGCCGGGCGACGGAGCACGGCCCGCAGAAACGCACCGGAACGAGAGTTGATAAATGTGAACAGACGGACGGTTGTCTTGGTCAGTGTCGTCATCGTGGTGATCGCCGGCGTCTACGCCATCACGCGTTGGCAGCAGGCGCGGGAAACCAGGGAGTTGTTGACCCTCCTGCACTCGAACGACCACGGCGAGGCGATGAAGGCCATGGCCGGCCTGCGTGAGCGGGGAAGCAGCATCGAGGATGAGCTCATCCGCAATCTGGAGAGGGGGAACGACCCCGTCCGTTGGCGAGCCGCAGTGCTGCTGGGCTCTGTGTCCACGGAGCGCTCCAGGGAGGCGCTGCAGAAGGCACTGACTGATGACTACGACGATGTGCGGATGGACGCGGCGCTCGCGCTGGGCAGGCTGGGCGCGCGAAGCGCGGCGGACCGGCTGGCTCTGATGGTCAGCAATGAGGACGAGGAGATCCCGGTGCGCACGGCCGCGCTCAGGGCGCTGATGCTGCTCAACTCCGGGCCCCATCTGCCCGAAGCGTCTGAGCTGGCAAACGACCGTCCGCCACAACCGCCCTCGGAGGAGGAGATCGAGGCGGGAGCGGAGGTGCCGCCCGACGACACCGCCCAACTGCGAGCGACCGCGGTGTCGGCCCTGGGCGCCCTGGGCGGCGTGGCCGATGTCGAGGTCGCAGGGCGGGTGAAGAACTCCAAGGGGGAATCCGCCGCCACGGCCGCCGGCTCGGCGTTGATGGTTCTCGAGGAGAGCATTGACCCCGAAGAGGAGCCAAACGCGGACGTGCGCCGCGTGGCCTGCTATGCCATCACGGACCTCGTGAGGCCGACGCAGGACGATGAGCTGTCCGCAACTGCCGCGGGCATCTTGATTGATGCACTCGACGACGAGAACGGCAACGTCAGAATCGCGGCCACCCACGCACTCGGGCTGATGCGTATTCCCGACAGTGTGGAGGATGGGGTGGCCCGAGCAATTGAGGACGCCAAGAACGATGAGCACTACTGGGTGAGGGAGGCCGCGCAAGAGACGGCCGCGAGTACCGGCCTGGGCGGCTGACGCGCAAGTAGGACAGGTGCCCTCACCAGTCAGATGCTCAGAATTCGGAGGTTTCTAGAAAAAATGCGATACTCACAAGTGCTCTCGGCCGCAGCGGTCGCAGCGCTGGTTATGTTGGGTGGGAGCGGCTGTGCCATAGATCCGATGGAGAGACTGGTCGAGGACATTGAGGCGGAGGACCTCGAAACGCGCGAGGCCGCGGTGATTCGCCTCGCAAACCTGGACGACCTACGCACTGTGGTCGCGCTCAATGAGGTGTTCGAGGACGACGAGGAACTGATGGACATGGCGGCCGTGGCGCTGGTGAAGAAGGGACGCGAGCTGAAGACGGATGAGAAGCCGGATCCCATCATCGAGGGTATCGCGTCGCTGGGCAACAACGTACACCTGCCCGAGCGCGTGCGCGCCCGGGCTGTCTGGATGCTGGGCGAGATCGGCGACCGTGAGGCGATCCCAGCCCTAAAGACGGCCAAGAGCGCCACGCTGGGGAGCGGCCACGCAGCTACCTTCGCGCGCACGCAAGCCGGCGAGGCCCTCGAGAAGCTCGGCCACTCGGATGTGGGGCGTGCATACGAGATTCCGATGGGCCAACTGGCCGACCAGGAGGTTACCGTCCTACCTCAGCCCCGGGACGTGATGGCGCCCCCTGAGGACAGCTAGCGGAGCAGCTAACGACCGTCATAGGTCAACCGTCATCCGTCGTTCCCGATTGACGGTTGCCGATTGACGCTTGCCCGTCGTCCTTGCCGTTACTCGCCACTCGGCTCTGCACAGCCTAGCCACGCCAATAGCACAACCAGGCCCAACCCCAACCCCACCTCAGCCCCCAGCGTAAGGCCCGCAAGGGAGCGCTCCACGACCGTTGACATAAGCCAGAGCGCCATGCTGAGACCTACGCCAGCGGCCACGCACCAGCAAGCCACTGCAAGTAGGCGTGAGGCAGGCTTCCAGTTTAGCCGCCATAGCCTTGGCGACGGCGGGCCTGCCGGCAGTCTGGAAGCCTGCCCCACGTAGGACATCCCCAGCAGGCCGGAAGTCAGGGTCGCGAAGAAGCCCACGGTCAGAGCCAGGACCACTGCGGCGAAGAGCTCCCGCGGCGGCGCGCTGCCAAGGCCCGCGGCGATGATAGCACCCACTGCCAACAGCGCCGCAGCGATACCCAGGAAGA
>CBFDBV010000240.1:0-7403 GCA_965603135.1 uncultured bacterium | reverse complement strand
ACGTGGCCCTGGCGGCGTAGGCCAACCTGCGGCTGTCGTTCGTGGCGGGGGCTGCCCTCAGCCCCCGCCCATTCATTGATGCGGGGGACGAGGGCCCGCCTTCGCCAAGGCTACGGCGGGCAGGCAGCCCCCCGCAACGATGTATACGTGGGCCGGATGGGGCCCCTGCGGACGCTTCGCGTCCGCTTCCCCATTCGGCCCCTCCAACGGCGACGCCTGCCCCGCGTTGAGGAACAGAAGGGAGCGGAAACATGGCAAACCTGACGCCCCTCCAACGGCGACGCCTGCCCCGCGTTGAGGAACAGAAGGGAGCGGAAAGATGGCAAACGTGACGCCCAACTACAAGCTCACCACCGACGTGGTCACCGATGACTTCGTCCAGCCCGAGCATAACAACCGGGTGGCCGATACGCTCGACCGCGTGCTCGGCTCCTTCCTGCGGCAGATCATCGTCGCCGGCGTGCACGAGGGCTGGGAGATAACCCAGGACAAGCAGGTCGGCCCCGGCGAGGGCCTGGTGTCCGCCTGCTGGTGCAAGACGGCGACTGCGCAGGATATTGACGGGCTGACGAACGGAGCGGTCAACTACGTCTTCATCGAGGCGGACGAGACCTCCGCGCCCGAGGGCACCGTGCGCGTCTACGCCCAGCTCTCGCCCAGCGGCCCGAGCGGCAGCATCTTGCTGGGCACGCTCGAGCTGGACGCCGAGGGCGAGGTGGTCGCGGTTGACAACGAGGCCGAGGGCGTGGCCCGCAACTGTCACCCGCTGGCGTGGGGCGCCTTCGCCGGCGGTGGCACGGTCGAGGCCGTGCCGCCCGGCGGCGAGGTCAGCTTCTACGTGGACCACGGCGAGCAGGGCAGCTTCCGCCTGCCCGGGGCCATCGCCTTCGAGGTCGAGGGCGAGCAGTTCGCCTGGAGCCTTGACCAGGCCCACGACGCCGAGCGGTTCCGCGTGACCGCGGTCAACGAGGGCAGCTACCCCGCCGACCTGGAGTACGCCTGGGAGCGGGAGGGGATCCTGCGATGACACCCGGTCAACAGGTGGTCGCTCATCTCCCGAAGCGCGCAGGCGCAACGCGAACCGTGGCCTCCCACCCGAAGCGCGACCCGGGAGCGCGAAGGGCGGTCAGACACGTCCGCCGGGACGCCCGGGGCAAGGTGCTCAGGCTCGAGCCGCTGGCGGCGGACCTCCCCAAGTGGCCCGGGGTGCTCATCGAGCCCGAGCAGCTCCAGCGCGCTCAGCGTCTGCTCGTGCGCCGGGACGCGGGCCTGGGCGACTGCCTGATGATTCTCCCGGCGCTGCGCAGCCTCGCCAGGGAGCATCCCTACCTGGGGACGCAGATGTACGTGCCGCCCGAGTACACAAAGCTGCTGGCGAGCTTCTCGGTGGTGGACGAGGCGCTGCCGCTGAGCGCGTGGCCGGAGAGCGCTCCGCCTGGCTCGGCCAAGGCTGATCTGAGCTGGTACGTTGAGCGCCACCCGAGCGCCACGCACGTGGACAGGATCACGCTTTTTGCAGGAGCGCTGGGCACCGAGCCGCTGATGGACGGATGCGACTGGCGTTCGCCACCGGGGCTGCGGGCCGATGCGCAGGCGTGGATCGCCGCCAACATCGCGCGGTCCGACGGTCCCCTGGTGGGCATCTGCCTGCGCGGGGCATACCCGCACCGCAGTTGGGTCGAGGAGCACGCGTTCGAGCTGGCTCGCAGGCTGGTGGATTCGGGCAGGCGGGTAATCGTTTTCGACGCGCAGCGTGATGCCGAACATGGCGGCCAACTGCCCTGGCGCAGGGGCGGCGCGGTGGGTTACGCGTACGGGCTGAAGCTGCCCCTGGTCGCCGAGCTGCTCGCGAGCTGCGAGGTGATGGTGACACCCGACACCGGCCTGCTGCACCTGGCGGCGGCGATGGGGACGCGGTTCGTTGCCATCTTCGGCGCGATCGAGCCGAGCCTGCGACTGATGCACTACAAGAAGTACCGCTGCCTGTCGGCGGCGGGCGAAGTGCCGTGCGTGCCATGCTCGGAGGATCAGCGCCACCGGAGTTGCAGCCTGGAGTGCCTGCGGGCGGTCACGCCAGCTCGCGTGCATGAGGCGGTCGGGGAGCTGCTCGGCACATAGCGCCGCACAGAAGGGCGAAGGCCGATGGATGACTGGTCGCAGACGATGCGAGAGCTGCTCGCGGCGCTGCACAGCGCGGCCCCCTTCATCCGCTGCACCGCCGCCGGCGTGCTGGGAGCGCTCGCCAACATCGCGCTTGACGACCGCGCGGTGGCGCTGCCGCGTATCGAGGGCGGACGGCTGTACCTGGGCTTCATCGGCAACCTGATCGTGTCGGTGGCGATGGCCTACGTGGTGAACCACGACTTCCGCACGGCCTTCTTCGCCGCGGTGTGCGGCACGACGACCCTGCGAGCGCTCAAGCGGCGCATCGAAGAGGCCTTCGAGGACGAGAGGAAGGAGCTTGGTGGTGACGATGAGTCTCGGTGACGCTCTCTGTGCGATTGTGCTGGTGGTCACGTGCGATGTCTTGCTCTGCGTCGGCGGGCTGGTCGTGTGGCGGTCCCTGGCGCGGATACGCGTCAACGGGCCCTGCCAGCTCGGCCTGACGCTGTTGGTGCTGACGCAGCTTGTCTCGGACGCATCATCGCTCGGGCAGGGCAGCCGGGCGGCCGTGGACTGGCCCTGGCTGCTGCGCACAGTGTTCTGCTTCGTGTTCCTGTATATGCTTCACCACGTGGGGGTGCTGATTTCGACCTGCAGGCGGTGAGGACGGCAGGCAATGGGCAAAGGGCAAAGGGCAAGGGGCAAGGGGCAAAGGGCAAAGGGCAAAGGGCAAAGGGCAAAGGGGAACGGCAAACGACTGACGACGGGCAAAGGGCAAAGGGCAAGGGGGAACGGCAAACGACGGCCCAACCGCTGCTGTTGGCTGTGTCGGTCGCGATTCCCTGTTGCTCGCTGTCGTTTCGGCCGTTGCCGATTGGCAGGGTCTTGTCGGGCCCGCCTTCGCCAAGGCTACGGCGGACAGGCTTGGAAGCTGAAAGCGCGCCAAGGCGCGCTTTCACCTGCGCGAATGATTCGGGTCAGGAGGTAGACGACGATGTCTGAAGTCGAGTTCATAGTTCAGTTGGTGCGTCAGCTGCTGCTGCCGGGCCTGGGGACCCTGGTCGCGGCCGTGCTGTTCTCTCTGCTGCGCAAGTACATACGGCGCATTGATGACGAGCGCCTGCGCCAGCTTCTGCTGGAGCTGGTGCAGGCCGCCGAGCAGATCTACGGCCCCGGTCGCGGATCGGCAAAGCGGCGCTACGTCACGGAGAAGCTGCGCCAGCTCGGGTTGGACGGCGTGAGCCGTGACAAGGTCGAGGCCGCAGTATACCAACTCAACAACGACGAGGTGACCGCTCAGCCCAACGGCTGACGGCGCGAGGCTTGGAGGCGCGCAGGCGGCCCTCCCGCGATGGGAGGGCCGCCTGCGTCTTGTCGGGATGGAAGCTGAAAGCGCGCTGGAGCGCGCTTTCACCTACGCGAATGAGTCAGGTTAGGGAGGAATGATAATGCCGACCGAACAGCAGGTGACATTCGAGCAGTTCCGCCAGCACCTGGCCGATGTGCTGGTTGACCGGCACGTGGACGAGGTCATCGTCCATCACACCTGGAAGCCGACCGCCGCCGACTACCGGGGCATCGAGACGGTTAGCGGCGTGCGGCGCTATCATATGCAGGTGCGCGGCTGGTCGGACAACGGCTACCACGTGATGATCGGGCCGAGCGGCGAGGTCTTCCTGTGCCGACCGCTGCGGAGGGCGGGCGCGCATGTGCGCGGGCGTAACGCGCACTCCGTCGGCGTCTCCTTCATCGCCAACTTCGACGAGGCGGAGCCGAGCGAGTACGCGGGGCTGGCAACGGGCCATCGCGTGGTCGCGGCGCTGCTGGAGCGCTTCGATCTGCCGCTGTCGGCGATCCGCTTCCACCGCGAGTTCGCATCCAAGACCTGCCCGGGGATGAAGCTGTACCTGACGCAGTTCCGGCACCGCGTGGGCGAGGCGCAGGGGCAACTCGACGCGACCGACGGCGGTCAGGGCTGGCCCCTGAAGGTGGTGCTGCTGCCGGGGAACGAGCTGGTGGACTGCTCGGCGCGGCTGGAGAAGGGCGTCACGCGCTGCGACCTCCGCCCGCTGGCCGAGGCCCTCGGCTACGCCGTCCACGCCCACATCTCCGATCAGGGGAAGGTGTATGTCACCAGATCGCTCTGACGCCCGGAGCAGTTCTCAGCTGGCAGAAGTCTCAGTTGGGCCTTGACATAAGTAAACCTATAAGTTAACATACGGGCGCTTGGCCCTTCCGCAGGTCGGACACAGGCCCTTGAGATGATAGAACATGTGCTCCTGAAACGCGGCACCAAGTTCGAAATACGCGCCCTTCGTCGCCCCTCTGATCAAGACTCCCTGGTCAAGCAGTACTTCGGCAGCCTGGAAAGGCGTCAGCGCAAGAAGATCCACAGGAGGATTTCTGTTCTGGCGGAAATGGGGCCGGCTCCGCACCGGGAGAAGTTTGGGAAACTGAAGGGCTTCAGCGGGTTGTACGAACTGAAGGAGAAGCCCAGCCGCATTTTCTTCTTCTATCATGGAAAGGGCGTAATCGTTATGACCCACGGGTTTGACAAGAGTGGCGATGAAACACCGCCCGAAGAGATCGATAGAGCACTCGGGCTCCGTGAGATGTATCTGGCGAAGTACGGATGAGACGAGGTTCGTGGCACAGATGCTAGTGTGCGTAGGAGGATGCGATGATGGACGAGGCACGATGGTTTGAGGAACTGGAGAGAGAGTACGCTGACGACCCAGAGTACATCCTATATGGGTTGCTGTATGTCATCACCGACGATATCTGCCGTGCGATGGAGGAGCAAGGAATTACCCGAGCCGCTCTCGCGGACCGGCTCGGCGTGTCCCGCCAGTACATTACCAAGTTTCTCAACACACCAGCCAACACCACTCTGCAGAGCATAGTGCGGTTCGCGAATGCCGTCGGACTGGCAGTGGATGTCTCGGTCACTCCGAAGGCGCGTCAGGGCGCCACGCCCACGGACTGGCATCGCCCGGAGCAATCATGGCCGGTCCCGGCCTTCCAGGATGCACGGCACCTGAGGCTATTGCCCTCTTCCTTCGAAGGAGGCGAAGAGACAGATGAGCCTCGCGAAGTTGCAGCTTGAGCGGTATCGCCTGGGCTCGCTGAGCATCCAGTTCAACGATGCCTGGCTCGCACTGGATGCTGAGCAGGCTGCGGACGAACAGTACGACTGCGTCCCAGACTTCGATGTATTCGAGGCCACGGAGGACAACTTCCTAGTGCACTTGTCCCTGGAATGCGCGCCGCCTGCCGGAAGCCGGGACAGGTGCCGATTCACTTCTGTGGCCGCGACGGTCTGGGGGATATTCAGCCTGGCTGAGGGCACTGCGGAGGAGGAGGGGCAGCGGCTGGTTATGCACAATGGCGTGGCGATTCTTCATGGCATCGTTCGCGGGTTGCTCGTGAGTGCGACCGGCGGCTGTGTGGGCGGGCCTTTCATTCTGCCAGCGATCAACTACGTCGAACTGTTCCGCCGCAAAGCCGAAGAACTCGAGGAAGCGTCCGCCGAGGAGGAAAAAGCCGAAGACACCGAAGAAGGCAACTCCGAGGAGTAGCCTCAGACGGCATTCCGGTGCAGAACCAGGTTGCGCTCAGGCACGCCGCTAGCGGTGCACGCGGCCGGTACCGCGTCTCGCCCTTTTGCCGACGTCTGGATTCGTTCCTCTTCGGGCAAAGCCTCAAGTGCTGGCGCCGAGAAGCGCAGAGCATCTCGCGCTGGGTGTCAGTACGCGCCGTGTTGGCGGACGAGATCGAGGACGCGACAGTACTGGGCGAAGCTCACGTTGTTGGGCACCGAGTGGTCCGAGTGATATAAGTAGCCGCCGCCCTGCTTCGCGATGGGGATCTTCGACGCGATCTCCTCCTCGATCACCGCAGGATCCGGGTCGGCCATCGCCCGCACGTCAATCCCGCCAAACAGCGCAATCTCGTCGCCGAACTCCTCCTTCAGCTCCAGCAAGTCCATCCCCGCCTTCACCTCCAGCGGCTGGAGACAGTCCAGCCCGTCCTCAATGAACCTGGGCACAAGCTCCGTCACGCAGCCGCAAGTGTGCAGCAACACCGGCAGCCCCTCAGAATGGAAGTAGTCCACCAGCCGCCGGAAGGTGGGCCGAAGCTGCTCGTCGTAGTGGTGGGGCGAGAACAGCAGACCGTTCCGGTAGCCCAGGTCGCATAGTATCCACGCTCCGTCGAACTCGAAGCCGCCCTCCTTCATCAGCTCGTACATCTGGATGGCCAGGGTCGCATCAGTCTCATACATGTCCCGCACCCAGTCCGGGTCGGTGGCAATCGCCATCAGCAGTTGCTCGGAGGCCACGTAGGACTGCATCTTGTCGTAGCCGAAGGCGTGGCCGTAGTAGGTGAACCTGCCGGCCTCGCGCGCCTGCCGGCAGCCGGGCAATCCCAGGCGGCGGTCGCGCCGGCCCATCTCCAGCACCGACTCCTCGCCCCGATCGTCCTCAGCCGTGCCGGCCAACCACGCGCCCTCCCAGTCCACGCGGTCGGGGTCCGGGGTCAGACGCCCCTTGAGGCGCTCCCAGTCGTCCCGGCTCTTGCAGGGGTAGTCAATGATCTCGGGCGTGGACGAGTAATCCTTGTGATCCCGCCGCAGCCCGCCGTACTCGGTCGTCCTGATGATGTACTCCTCATTCTCCTCAACGGTGTCTATGGGCAACTGCGGGGAGGTGTCCGCCCCGAAGCCCACCAGCTCGAAATCGAAGTACTCCGCCGGGTTGACCTCGCGGGGAAGCCCTTCGTCGTGCCATCGCTCGATGGCGGATACCCAGGGGCCGTCGTGGATGGGTACTCTGTCGGCCTCTTCGTGATTGAGCGCCACCAATACTCGCTCGCGTGCGGTCATCGTTGTTCTCCCTCCTTGTCAGGGCGTTGTCGGGCCCGCCGTCGCCAAGGCTATGGCGGACAAGCTTGGAAGCTGAAAGCGCGCGGTGGCGCGCTTTCACCTGCGCGCATAATCGGGGCTAGCGCTGGACGCGGCCGGTGCCGGGGCCGGAGGCCAGCTTCTCAACCTCCTCAACCGTCACCTGGTTGAAGTCGCCGTAGATGCTGTGCTTCAGACAGCTCGCCGCCACCGCGAAGTCAATCGCCTCCTGATCGCTCTTGCCGCTGAGCAGCGAGTAAATCAGCCCGCCACAGAACGAATCCCCGCCGCCGACGCGATCCACAATGTGCGTGATGTCATACTCCGGGCCCTCGTAGAGCGTCTCGCCGTCGAAGAGCACGCCGCTCCACTCGTTGTGTGAGGCCGAGATGCTGCCGCG
>CBFDBV010000239.1:0-7427 GCA_965603135.1 uncultured bacterium | reverse complement strand
GGTAGCCCAGGGAGCTGTGGGGCCGCACCGTGCTGTAATGCCTTCGCCAGCGCTCTACCAGCACCTGCGCCTCCAGCAGCACGCCAATGGTGCTCCGGTCGGTTGTCGCGTCGAGGACCTCCATCCCACCGCAGGGTCTGCCCTGCGGGACCGCGCGCCGGAGCGCAATCCCGCCTGGGCGGGATGGGTAGATGGGGGTCCTCGTGGGTCTCTACCGTCAGCGCCCGCACCAGCCGCAGGCAATTGGCCGCAGACGGTGAGGGGGTGATCACTCCCCTGTTGGCCCCCCTATCGGCCCGAAGATCTGCTCAGTGCCGCCGATGCGGTAGCCGAACCTCGCCACGTGCATCCGGCCCTCGCAGTGCGCGGCGTTCGGGCCGAACATTATGTTGTGCCCCCGGCCGCGCCGCAGGAACAACTCCGGGAACGGCGTCCTGATGACCTCCTTGCCGTCAACGAAGAGGAGGATGGATCCGTCAGCTCCGCCCTCGTGCACGAGCCGGTACCAGCGGAAGCGGTCCGTTGCGTCCATCTCGAAGGTCTCCAGCACGCGGTGGTCGTTGCCCTGACTGCTCTGGATGCCGACGGCGGTCTGGCTCAGGTACATCGCTGCGCCGCGGCCGAAGTCCGGCCGCATCCAGGTGGACAGCCCGTAGGACGGCTCGGTGCCCATGTCAACCACGCGGTACCAGGCCTCTACGCACCAGTCGGTGTCATCGGTCCAGTTGGCGTCCCGCCAGAAGCAGGCGTTGGTCTTGTCCGCGGCCACGCTGTGCAGGTCCGCGTAGACCCAGCCACCCTCGCTGACGATGCGGTAGCCCGAGGGCTTGCCGGCCATGACGAAGCGCTGGTTCTCCGGGATGGCCCTGTCGCTTGCCAGGAGGCCGCCGTTCTCGGTGGGGACCCAGGTGACGGTCTGGGACCGGAGGGTCTGATCGGGCAGGTAGGAGTAGATGTCGGCGTTCCTCAGGAAGAAGCGCAGCTTCTTGTCGCGCTCGGCGTATGCCGCGGGCAGCTCCTCGGTCTGCCACTTCAGCACGTGCCGGATGGAATCGCTGGTGAACGGGACGCAGTCATCGCGCGAGAAGCTCTCGATGACGTTGTTGTCCTTGTCGAGCAGTTCAGCCACGACGTATCCGTCCTGACTCGTGCGTGCGTTGATTGTGACCTTGGGGACACTGAAGGGCTCGCGCCGGGTGATGAGCCAGCCCTCCTGATCGCCGGCGTGCATCGAGCAGAAGCCGTCCATCCGGATGGCCGCTAGGCCGATGTTTGCCCGGGCATTGCGATCATTGTGCGGGCCGTCCCAGCCGCCGTAGTAGAACCACAGCTCGTCGCCGACCTGCACCGGGGCTCTGGCGGTGTAGATCATCCCCGAGTCGAACTCGCCGTCGGCGCCGCGGGGGATGAACTGGTAGCGCTCAGCCGGCCGCGTCCAGTTGATCAGGTCCCAGCTCCAGGCAAGCTGCACGTCCATGGTGCAGGGGCTATCCTTCTCGACCTCGTACATCCTCTGGTCGGCGTAGCCGCCGTACTTGAACCAGCGCGCGTTGTACACCCACGGCAGCCCGACGTAGATCCCCTGATAGGGGAAGACCGGCATGCCGTAGATCTGGGTCGCGTCCGGGTCCAGGTCATCGGCCACCATAACCGGGCCTTCGACCGGCTTGGTCCATTGCACGCTGTCGTTCGAGAACACAACTCCCGCCGCTCTGCCGCGCCGGCTGCCCGCCTTCCAGGTGGCGACGTAGCGCTGCTGGTAGGGGTCCCAGAAGAAGTTCAGCACGTCGCCCGAGGAGAACAGACCCTTCTCCCTGCTCTCCGGTGGGAACGTCCAGTGCAACCCATCCGGCGAGAAGGCGAGCCGCGCGTGCCGGTAGTCCACGCCGTAGCAGAAGAGCGCGTAGCGCTTCTCGGGATCCGGCTCCCAGGCGCGCTTGATGACGCTCGGGTTATGACACTGCCCGCTGGCCTTGTAGGGCGGCTTCTCATCGGGATCCTGGCTGACGGTGATGACCAGGTTGCTGTCCTTCGAGCCCTCGAACTCGATGATGCCCAGGTTCGGCTTGGTCCAGTTGATGCCATCCTCTGACTCAGCGTAGCAGTTGATGTATCCGCTGTGGTGGCAGTGGTACCACATCCGCAGCTTCCCCTCGTCCCACGTGACCGTGCCATACAGGTACGGCCCGGCGTAGGAGCCGCCCTGCTCCCACGCTCTGTCGGCGCGCAGCACGGGATTGGCCGGGTGCTTCTTCGCGGCGTGGAAGACGCGGGACAGCCCCTCGTGTCTCTCGACGACCATCGCATCCAGGAACAGGCGTCGCCACGGCCCGGCGGGGTTGCCGGCGATCATGTCTTCTACAGGCGGGGTCGGCTGGCCCGTGCCGACCGCCTGAGGGATCAGCAGAGCGAGACCGGCCGCGGCAAGGATGACGCCTGCGCGTCCGTTGGAGGTCATAGTCACTGCCCTCCCGTCCGGCGAAGTGTGGGGCTTCCCTGCGGACTTCGACGGGCCGGTTGCCTATCCCTCGCCGCCCAGGGACGAGTTCGGGCGGAGCCCGATTTCCCGTAGCGCGGGCCTCCAGCCCGCGAGAGCCAGAGGTGGAGTTAGCCAACGGCGCCACGAAGGCGCAGGTGCTGGCAGAGCGCTGGCGAAGGCATTACAGCACGGTGAGGCCGCACAGCTCACTGGGCTACCGGCCGCCAGCCCCGGAGACACGCCAGCCCTTGGCTCCGGGCTTCGCTGCGCTCAGCCCTCCACCCAGGGCTGCGCGGACCGGCCGAAGTACCGCATAGGGAGTGGCACAGTTCGCCGGGGCAGGTCAGAGGGATGAGCTGCATATGAGACACGTGAGCAGGTTGATTTTCGTGGCAGTGCTGGTCGGCCTCGCGGCGGGCACGGCGGGTGCCGCTGAGGCCAACGTCTGGCTGTTCGACATGGGCTCGACGGACTCGCCGCTGTGGCCGGGCTTCATGCGGGTCACGCCCGAGACCGCCTACAGCCCCGAGCAGGGCTATGGCTGGAGCAGCGATGTCGCCAAGCTGCGCGCCCACGGGGTCAGCAAGACTGACGCGCTGGCCGTGGACGACATCAGCGGCTCCCGCGGCGACACCGCGACCTTCCGGGTGGATGTGCTCGACGGGGACTACAGCGTCTGGGTGCTGACCGGGGCGATGGGCCACATCTGGCGGCTGCGCTACCTGCGGCAGGAACACGAACTGCTGCTGCAGGGGCAGCCGGTGGAGACCATCGCGCCCGCCGAAGAGAAGCTCTTCGAGCTGGCCAACTACGAGTGGAGCGAGGGCGACGACATCTGGGAGCGCTTCATCGCCTCGCGCTTCACCTGGCACCGGCATGAGGTCGCCTTGGCGGGCGGCGCGCTGGAGATCGGCTTCGGCACCTCCATCTCCTTCCCCGTCAACGCGGTCATCGTGGCGCGCAACGATGTGGCCGAGCGCGTGGCGCGCGACATCGACGCCCTCGACGCGCGCCGGCGCGACGCCTTCAACGGCCTGTGGATGGAGAAGCGGCTGGAGGAGGTCGCGCCGCTGGAGGCATCCGCCGCGGAGACCCGGCGCGGCTACGTGGTGGCCGAAATGCACTGCTCGGACGAGGGCAACCCCTGGGCGCGCCCAGCGCCGGACGCCTCCCGCGAACGCATCCAGTTCTTTGCCACCCCCGGCGAACAGGAGCAGGCGTCCTTCGGGGTGTTCGGGCTGCGGGACCTGGAGGACGTGACCTTCAGCATCAGCGAGCTGACCAGCGATGCGGGTGCGACGCTGCCCGGCGAGTCGCTGCAATTGGGGCTGGTGCAGTTCGCGCCCTGGCACGCCGGGCGGCGCGAAGCTCCAACCTACGCCATCCGCGAGTGCCTGATCCTGCCGCTGCGGCCGACCTTCGTGGGCGGGGGTACCTGCAAGCGCTTCTGGATGACTCTGCACACGCCCGAGGACGCCGCGCCGGGTACGTACAGCGGCACCATCAACATCAGCGCCCGGAACGCCCCGCCCGCGTCCATGGACCTGCGCATCCGCGTGGTGCCCGTCCGCCTGGCAACCCCGCCCGTCGAGCGCTTCATGTACTTCGGCACCATGTACTACCTGGGTCGGGCCTACCTGCCGGTGATGGATGAGGAGCGGTACTGGGAGGCGATGCGCGCCGAGGTGCGCTTCATGCGCGACAACCAGTACTGCCGCGCGGAGTGCATCATCCCGCATGGGCGCAGCTACCTGACCATGGACGGCGAGACGGTCGTCGACGTGGACATGAGCGATACCCAGCGGCTGATGGACATCCTGCGCGAGGAGGACGCCTGGCCTCGCGACAACACAATGATCTGCCGCACCGGGACGCTGAACCTCAAGTTCGGCGGGCACTTCAACCGCCCCAACAACCCCGGGGTCGAGTTCATCCCCACCGAGGAGGGGCGGGAGAAGTACCGACAGGCCATCACCATCACCAACGAAAAGGGCAAGCAGGACGGCTGGCCGGAGATCGCCTTCGAGTGCCTGGGGGAGTACACCAACTACGGCGAGCAGGGCAAGCAGTTCGCCATCGAGGTGCACAGGCTGCTGCATGAGATGGGCGTGAGCAACACCGTGCGTGGCAACGGGCCCTCGGACTTCGCCGCCATCGAGCTGGGGCTGGTCAGGTACCCCCAGCCCAACCACGCCATGATGAGCGAGGAGGAGCTAGAGGTCATGCACCGCACCGGGGAACGGCTGTGGGCCTACAACTTCTCGCGCAGCCGCTTCTCGCTGGGCTGGTTCTGCATCAAGCACAACATCACGCGGGCCAGCTACGAGTCTGGCGTCTACGCCAACGGCCAGCCGGGGAACGTCTTCGAGATCGAGACCATGTTCCCCATGGGCCTGCCCACCTCCATGACCAGCATTGAGCCGACCGTGTGGCTCAAGCGACTGGTGCAGGGGGCGGTGGACTATGAATACCTGTGGAACCTGAACCGGCGCATCAAGGCCGCCGAGGCGTCCGATAGCGCCGAGGCCAAACGCATCGCCCGCGAGGCCCAGCAGTGGCTGGATGACAAGCTCGCCCAGTTGCCCGACGGCGTGGACTACGTCCGCGGCGACCCCAAGGCCGACATGGACGTGCAGGGCAAGTTCTGGCCCGTGCACGACCTCGACAAGTACCGCTGGCAGGCGGCGGAGTACCTCACGGGGATCAACGAGGCGCTGGGGGGGGAGGGCGGGTGACGACGACACGGTTTGGTGATTGGGCATTGGGCATTGGGCAACGGCGACGGCGCAAGGCAACGGCGGGCCGGGCGGGCGCCCCCCCCCAACGGCAACGACAGACGCCTCGGCGGGGCACAAGGCCCCGCCCTACAACCACGGCAACGGCGGTCATGATCTGGGTGATGGCGCTGGTGACCGCACCGGTCGCCGCCGACGATTGGGCCGTGGAATCGGCCGATGCGCGCGTGCCCCTGACCATCGAGGGAGACATGTACGCGCGTGAGGAGATACACCTCGAGACCGTCGTCAACTTCAATGAGCTACTGAGAGCGCGGACGCTGAGGGCGGATTCGCTGACGCTCGTGGACGCGGCAACCGGCGAGACCGTCGAACTGGAGCTGGCCGGGGACGGCCAGATGCGCTACGCCTCCGGGAACCCGATCCTGCGGCTGCGCTGGGCGTCCGGGGCGCTGGGGCGCTTCGGGCGCCGAACCTGGCACCTGTACCTGGGGACCACCGAGCGCGGCGCCGAGGACGCCTGGGCGCACCTGGAGCAGACCTTCCTGCCCCGGCCACCGAGCCTGCTGCTTGAGTCCGACCTCGAGACCGCCGACCCGAACCGCCCGGATCGGCCGCTCGCCTTCAACGCCGGCGGTAGAGACGTCGAGGGCGAACACACCGAGCGCGTGTGGACCGACGAGGAGGCCCGCTCGGGCACCCGCTCACTGAAGATCGAGCGCAGCTACGACAACGGTCCTCCCAAGAACACCAACCGGCCCTTCTGGTGGACCTGGCCGCCACCGGCGGAGGTCAGCGAGGGCCAGAGCGTGCAGATCGAGGCCTGGCTGAAGACCGTGCGGCTGGACCAGGGGGCACTGGCCAGCGTGGCGCTGGAGTTTCGCGATGCCGAGAACCGGCGGCTGGGCAACCGGCTGTGGCTGCGCGGCCCGCGCCAGCCCCATGACTGGCAGCTCATGACGGGCACGGTCATGGCGCCGGCGAACGCCGCCGGCGCCGCCTTCTGGTTCTCGCTGCACGGAGAGGGCGAGGCCTACTGCGACGACATCAGAATCACCAGCGCCGGGCGCGGTGGTCTGCCCGAGCTGGAGGTCGCGCGCGGGCCGCTCGAGGACAGGTCGGCGTTTGCCGCCGGTGACGCTGAACCGGTCGAGGAGAAGACGCTCAAGGTGGGCACCGCGGAACGGCCGCCGACGCTGGACGGGGCGCTGGATGACACCTGCTGGCAGACCGCCGGGGCCATCCGCGAAATGGAGGAGTTCATGCGGGTACCCGGCACCGAGGTGCAGACCACCGTCCTGGTCTGTGCCGACCGCGACGCGCTCTACTTCGGCTTCGATTGCCAGGAGCCAGCGACCGACAACCTGCTCGCCGAGACCGGCGAGCGCGACGGGCCAGCCTGGCAGGACGACTCGGTCGAGCTGTTCCTGGACACCAACCGCGACCTGCACAGCTACTACCAGATCATCGTCAACCCGAAGGGCTTCTTCTTCGACCAGGACACCGGCGCGCCGGACCTGGCCGGGGCCAAGTGGGACGGGCCGGTCACCGTGGCCGCGCAGATCCTGCCCGACCGCTGGACCGCCGAGGTGAAGCTGGAGTTCACCGGCCTGCGGTTGGCCGAGGCGGCCGGGCGAATGTGGGGTGCGAACTTCACGCGCACCAGCATGCGCGAGGGCCGGTCCTGCTACACCTGGATGAAGATGAAGGACAGCTTCGGACAGCCGGCTCTGTTCGGCAACCTCGTGCTGCCCTTCGACCCGAGCGCGAACGTGGTGACCGGGCGCGCGACCTCCGGCCCGCTGCTGTTCTGGGGTGAGGGCGCGCTGCCCTTCGAGATCACCAACAACCGCGACGCACCGGTGCAGGTGCGGGTCACCGTCGCCGACGAGGACGCCGGGGCGACGCTGCGCGAAGAGCGCCTGACCATCCAGCCGCGCTGCTACACCGAGGTCGGGCTGCGCTGCGCCTTCGCCGAGCCCGGCGAGGTCAAACTGCGCTACGATCTGTTCGAGGAGCCGTCCGGCAGTCTGCTCTACACTACCTCGCAGGCGCACATGGTGCCCGAGCCGCTGGCCCTGGAGCCGCTGACGCTGGTCTCGCACCTGGGCGAGGAGCGCATCGCGGGGACCTACACGCTGGGCATCTCCGAGGACGCGCTGGCGGCGGTGGGCCTGCGGCTGAGAGTGATCGCCGAGGGCGCGACAGAGCCG
>CBFDBV010000238.1:0-7469 GCA_965603135.1 uncultured bacterium | reverse complement strand
TGCAGAGCCCCCGGGGTGACCTCGGCGAGGCGTTCGGCAAGCTCGGCGGTGATGGGGTTCAGCATTATGTGACTGCTGAGCGGCATCGTCCTCAGTTGCTCGGCGACGCGGCGCACGATGCGTGCCGGTCGGTGGCCCATGTTGCAGACGCCGGGACCCGCCCAGCAGTCCAGGTACTTATTGCCCTCCGAGTCGTGAACGTAGCAGCCCTCCGCCCCGGCCTCGACGGCCTCGAAGCCCATGAACTTCACAAGCGCCGCCATGCCCGGGTTGATGTGCTCCTCGTACCGGCGGAAGGTCAGCTCGGCGAGGTTCCCCTGGTCCGGTCCTGCGCTCATTCTCGTCCTCCTACGGGCAAGCGAAGAAAGGCGTCCGGTCGCCACGGGCCCAGTGACCTAGCTCTGCAACGGGTACATACAGAGACGCCGGCCTCCGAAGAGACCGACGCCGTGGATAACTCGTCTGCCGTCCCGCAGAACGACAGCGTGGATACTGTACCCACTATACCCATCGGTAGACTTCCGGTCAAGCCTGAGGCAGGGAAAGGCTCCGAGTCCAGATTGTCGGCAGAGTGACTTAGCGAGCCAGGCCGCGAACCGCCGGCAGCGATGGAGGGGCCGAATGCGGAAGGGTGCCGCGACTTGTCCGCCGTAGCCTTGGCGAAGGTGGAAGCGGCATCAGGGGCCCCATCCGGCCCGCCTTTGCCGTGGGCCGGATACTTCGTGCGGCCCTAACGGGCCGCGCTCGTGTTCGGCCCCTTCATTCACGGCACCGGCCCAGCGTGGTTACCGACAACCCAAATGCGCACCGCAGGCAAAGGCCGCCGCTGCCCCAACGACGGGAACCACAACCTCCCTGGTCGCGTCCGTGCTCGTCAAACAGTGATGGTCGGGGCGGCCGGACTTGAACCGGCGACCTTTTGACCCCCAGTCAAACGCGCTACCAAACTGCGCCACGCCCCGACCTGTGCACCGCACGCTGCTGACAGGCGAAACGAAAGCCCTACTTCTTCCTCTTTCTCGCCTTCTTCACTGATTCCCGGAGCGCCTTGCCGGGCCGAAAAACGGCCACCTCGTGCTCCGGTATTGTGATCTCCTCGTTTGTCTGCGGGTTGCGCGCCTTCCGCTTCTTCCGCGAGCGCCGCTCGAAGGTCCCGAAGTCCGTGATCTGTACGGTCTTTTTCCTCTTCAGAGCGTTCGTAATCGTTTCTATGAAAGCGGAGAGTGCACGCTCCGCGTCTGCCTTGGTGATGTCCGCATCCTCCGCAATCGCCTCCACCAAGTCAGCCTTCGTCAGGTCGGCCATCGTTGCACCCTCCCTCTCAACGTGCGACGGCTGTTCCGACAATGCTCAGTTCCGAAAGGGCCGTGCGAACTCCTCCCTCGGAGGGCTAGAATTCGGCCTTTTGTGCCCGGGTCATCAGCGAGGCCGCCGTTTCGACCGGGTCAGCCCCCTCGAAGAGCAGGGCATTGACGGCCTGCGCGATGGGCACCTCCACCCCGAGCTGCGCAGCCAGCTTGACCTCCGCCTGTGTCGTGAAGATGCCCTCGGCGACGGCCTGGGTGGACTGCTGTATCTGTTCGCGGCTCTCGCCGGCCGCGAGCCGCCTGCCCGTGGTGTAGTTCCGGCTCAGGCCGCTGGCACAGGTCGCCACCAGGTCGCCCATCCCGGCTATGCCGGCGAAGGTCTCCGGGTGAGCGCCGAGCTTGACGCCGAGCCTGGACATCTCCGCCAGCCCGCGAGTGATGAGGGCGGCCTTGGCGTTATCGCCGTAACCAAGACCGTCGCTGATGCCGGCAGCGACGGCGATGACGTTCTTGAGCGCCCCGCAAAGCTCGACACCTATTATATCATAGTTGCGGTAGACGCGGAAGAGGGGCGAGGTCAGCACCGATTGCGCCTCGTGGGCGCGGCGTTGGCTCGTGGAGGCGGCGACGCTGACAGCCGGCATCTCCCGCACGATCTCGCCGGACAGGTTCGGGCCTGAGAGCGCGACGATCTCGGGCTCGCGATGGGCGCCGAGCTCCTGCGCCAGCACCTGGCTCATCCGCAAGCCGGAGCCGCGTTCCAGGCCCTTAGTCGCCGAGATCATCAGCACCTCATCCGGCACGCAGGGGGCGAGCCTTGCCGCCACCTCCCGCAGCCACTCGGAGGGGACAACCCAGATGACCGTCCCCACGCCGGCCAGCACCTGCTCGCCGTCCGCGGAGACGGTCACCTCGTCGGGCAGCTTCACTCCGGGCAGGAAGGCGGCGTTCTCGCGAGTACGCTGGATGTCCGCCGCCAGCTCGTCGGTGACCGCCCAGAGGCGGACCGGGATGCCGCGGCCGCCGAGCATCCAACTGATGGTGGTGCCCCAGGCGCCGGCTCCGATGACGGCGACCGGCGCGAAGGTGTCATTCATCGCTCTCGGCCTCCGATGGCGGCTCGGCAGATTTGCGCTTCCCGCCGATGCGGTTCTCCGTCCCCCGCAGCAGCCGCTCTATGTTGTCGTTATGACGGCCTACGACGAGCAGGGCCAACGCCGCGACTAGGACCACCAGCTCAGTGTCCTGCCCCGGCGCGGCCGCGTAGAAGATGACGGGCGCGGCCGCGACGGCCACTATCGAACCCAGCGACACGTAGCGCGTCAGCGCTACCAGGAGGAGCCACAACACCAGGCAGCCGAGCGCAGGCAGCGGCCGCAGGGCCAGGAACGCGCCCAGCGCCGTGGCCACGCCCTTCCCGCCCTTGAAGGCCAGGTAGGGCGAGAAGCAGTGCCCCATCACCACGAAGAGCGCGCCCATCCCCAGCAGCCAGCCCTGCAATCCCAGGGCGCTGCACAGCATGACGGCGCCGGCGCCCTTCAGCACGTCAAAGAGGAAGACGGCCAGGCCGATGAGGGGCCCCACGGCGCGCATCACGTTGGTGGCGCCGATGTTCCCGCTGCCCACGGTGCGCACGTCCACACCACGCGCGAAGCCCGCCAGCAGCCCGACGGGAATCGCGCCGATGAGATAGGCCAGGGCCAACCCGAGAGCATGTGCGCCGCTCACCGCCGTCTCACCTCGATGTCAGCTCTCCTCCAGCCTCAGTCGAATCGGCGTGCCGTGCAGCCCGAAGGTCTCGCGCAGGCGGTTGCGCAGATAGCGCTCGTAGGAGAAGTGACAGAGCGTAGGGTCGTTGACCTTGAGCACGAAGCTCGGCGGCCTCGTCTCCACCTGAGCCGCGTAGTATATCTTCAGCGGTCGTGCACCGCGGCCGGGCGGCTGGTGGGCGAGCACCGCGTCCTGGATGGCGCGGTTGAGTTCCGGCGTCGCCAGGCGGCGATTGAACTGCGCGGCGACCTCCTGCCCGGTCGGCAGGATCTCCTCCAGGCCCTCGCCGGTGAGAGCGGAGGTGAAGAGCAGGGTCGCGTAGGCCAGGAACGGCATATGATAGCGAACGATGCGCTCGAAGTCCGCGCGGCGCGTGCGCTCAGCCCGTCGGCGCTGGGCCTTCGTGCGACCTGGCTTAGGCGAAGTGCCCTTATCGGCGTCCTCGGGCGAGGCGGTCAGGTCCTGGATGAGGTCCCACTTGTTGGCGACGATGACGATGCCACGGCCGGCCTGCTCGATCTCGCCGGCGATGCGCGCGTCCTGGCGCGTGATGCCCTCGGCCGCGTCCAGCACCAGCATCCCGACGTCCGCGCGCTGCACCGCCCTCAGCGTGCGCAGGCTGCTGTAGTACTCGGCGCCGATGGCCCGCCTGGCCTTGTGCCGCAGGCCTGCTGTGTCCACCAGCCGGAAGGGCCGGCCCTGGTACTCGACGGCGATGTCCACCGCGTCGCGCGTGGTGCCCGGCACATCGCTGACGATGACGCGCTCCTCGCCCAGCAGGGAATTGATGATGGCCGACTTGCCGACATTGGGACGGCCGACGATGGCGATGGCGGTCTCGCCCTCGACGCGCGCCTCAGGCTCCAGGTCCTCCGGCAGCGCCTCGATGATGGCCCCGGTCAGCGCACCGACGCCTCGCCCGGCCTTCGCGGAGATGGGCAGCGGCTGCCCCAGGCGCAGCTCGTAGAAGTCCTCCAGGTGCTCGGTCGAGCCTTCCATCTTGTTGGCTGCCAGCACGATGGGCTTGCCGGTGCGCCTGACGACCTCGGCGACCTCGTGGTCGAGGGCCGTCAGACCTTCAGCGCCGTCCACGAGCAGCACGAGCACGTCAGCTTCGTGCAGGGCGGCGACCGCCTGCTCCTTGACCTGGAGCATAAGCTCGTCGCTCTCGGCGCCGGCCAGGCCGCCGGTGTCAACCAGCACGAGGCGGTGGCTGCTCAGCGCCACCTCGGCGTAGAGGCGGTCGCGCGTGATGCCGGGCTGGTCGTCCACCACCGCCATGCGGTCGCCGACAAGCCGGTTGAAGAGCGTGGACTTGCCGACGTTAGTGCGACCCACGATCGCGACGATAGCCAGCGGCATCGCTCCACCCCGTCATGCGTCCGCGCGCTCAGCAAGGCGGCGCTGCACCAGCGGCACCAGGCCGCCGGCCTCGACCAGCTCGGCGGCAATGCCACCCAGCGGCGCAAAGGCGAACCGTTCGCCGGTCGTCAGGTCCTCGATGGTCCCGGCCTCGATGTCCACGTGCAGCTCGTCGCCGGCGCTTATCCTCTCGGCGGCCTCGGGGCTCTCGATGATGGGCAGACCGATGTTGAGCGCGTTGCGGTAGAAGATGCGCGCGAAGCTGGTGGCAATCACCGCGCTGACGCCGGCGGTCTTGATGGCGAGGGGAGCATGCTCGCGCGAGCTGCCGCAGCCGAAGTTCCGGCCCGCGACGATGAAGTCTCCCCGAGCGACGCGCTTGACGAACTCCGGGTCAACATCCTGCATACAGTGCGCGGCCAGCTCGTCGGGGTCGGATGTGTTCAGATACCTGGCCGCGACGATGGCGTCGGTGTCAACGTGGTCGCCGTACTTGTGAGCCTTGCCGGTCACTTGCATTCTCTGGTCACCTCTCGGAGCCTCAGAGGTCATCCGGCCCGCAGATCTTGCCCGCCACCGCGCTGGCGGCGGTCACCGCCGGGCTGGCGAGGTAGACCTCGCTGTCAGGATGGCCCATGCGCCCCACGAAGTTGCGGTTGGTGGTGGCGATGGCGCGCTCGCCCGCCGCCAGCACCCCCATGTGCCCGCCCAGGCACGGCCCGCACGTCGGCGTGCTCACCAGGCAGCCGGCCTCCAGGAAGGTCTCGATGAGCCCCTCGCGCAGGGCCGCAAGCTGTATCTCGTGGCTGCCGGGGATGACGATGCAGCGGAGGCCGTCAGCCACCTGGTGGCCCTTGATGACCTTCGCGGCCTGGCGCAGGTCCTCCAGCCGCCCGTTGGTGCACGCGCCGATGACCGCCTGGTCAATGATCACCTCGCCGACCTGGGAGATGCCGCGCGCGTTCTCGGGCAGGTGCGGGAAGGCGACCTGCGGCTCGACCTGGTTGCAGTCAATCTCCACGGTGCGCGCGTACTCGGCATCGTCATCGCTCGCCGTGACCGTCGGCTCACGGTCCGAGCGCCCCTCGAACCACCGCATCGTCACCTCGTCGGGGGCGACGATGCCGTTCTTGGCGCCCGCCTCGATGGCCATGTTGCACATCGTAAACCGCCCGGCCATCGGCAGGCTCTCGATGACCGGGCCCTTGAACTCCAGCGTCTGATAGCGCGCGCCGTCCACGCCGATCTGCCCGATCAGATACAGGATGAGGTCCTTGCCGGAGACCCAGGGCTGAAGGCCGCCGGTGAACAGGACCTCGATGCTCTCGGGCACGCGGAACCAGCACTCGCCCAGGGCCATCGCCGCAGCCGCGTCCGTGGAGCCGACGCCGGTGGCGAACGCGCCGAGCGCGCCGTAGGTGCAAGTGTGCGAGTCGGCGCCGACCATCACGTCGCCGGGGATGACCAGCCCCTTGTCCGGCAGGATGATATGCTCGATCCCGCCGCCGGCGCCCTCGTAGTAGTGCTCGATGCCCTGCTCGCGCGCGAAGTCGCGCACCAGCTTGGTCTGCTCGGCGGACTTGATGTCTTTGTTCGGCGTGTAATGATCGCACACGAGCACGACCCTGGACGCATCGAAGACGCGCTCGGCGCCCATCTTCGCGAACTCGCCGATGGCGATAGGCGCGGTGATGTCGTTGGCCAGCACCAGGTCGAGCTTGCAGTTGACGAACTCGCCGGGCTTGACCTCATCTCGCCCGGCCGCGCGGGCCAGGAGCTTCTCAGTGATGGTCACGCTCTCACCTCGTTCCCTCGGCGCGCTCACCTGCGCCGCCGAAGGCGGAGGGCCTCGATCACGCGGAAATCCCTCACACGCTGCTTGTCGTCGAACACAACCTCAGCCAGGTCGAAGCGATACGAGCGGTCTGACAGACGCTTGCTGCGCATGTAGGCTTCCCCCGCCCGCCGCATGTTTCGCCGCTTCTTCGCCGTCAGTGTCTGCCGGGGCGCGACGGCCGAGTCCTCCCGCCGGCTGCGGACCTCCACGAACACCAGGAAGTCGCGGTGATCCGCGACGATGTCAATCTCGCCTGCCCGGGTGGCAACATTGCGCCCGATGATTCGGTACCCCATGGCGGTCAGGCGTTGAGCGGCGTAGCGCTCGGCTCGCCAGCCGAGCTTGTGCTTGCCGTGCCCGCCGCGCCCCAGCCAGCCCTGCTTGGCGGGCGCCTCCGGCACGTACTCGCCCTGACGACGGGCCCACCAGCGCCGCAGCCAGCGCGCTACCCGTTCAGGGAGGTCCGGCCGCGCCTCCTTTGTCACTCCGCTAGCCCCTATGCCGCATCGCTCTGAGTGAAGCGCGGGAGGTGCCAATGGAACTTGCGCGAGACCAGCCGGATGGCGATGACCAAGGCCGCTGCCATCGGGGCTGCCATCTCAGCGCTCATACCGCCCTTCATCCCGAACCAGAACACGGTCGCGGCGACGATGCTCGCCGAGGCGTAGACCTCCTCGCGCAGGACGATGGGCACCTCGCGCGCCAGCACATCGCGCATGATCCCGCCGCCGACGCCCGTGAGCGTCGCCAGCACGACCGTCGCCACCCCGCACAGCTCGGCCTCCATCGCCAGCCACGCGCCGATGACCGTGAACACCCCCAGCCCGATGGCGTCGAACACGATCAGGGCGGTGGCGGCCCGCTGAACGGCGCGGTAGGCCAGAAAGGCTATCAGGCCCGCGCCCAGCGCCATCAACAGGTAGGTCGGGTCCTTGATCCAGAAGTTCGGCGCGCGCGCCAGGAGCAGGTCCCGCACCGTCCCGCCGCCGATGGCCGTGACGGTGGCGAGCACCACGACCCCGAAGATGTCCATCTTCTTGCGCACGGCCACCATCGCGCCGGAGAGCCCGAAGGCGAAGGTCCCCAGGTAGTCGAGAGCTTGGAGGATGATGGAGGAATCAAACATGGCGGCGGCCGCGGGCGTACTCACGCCGGCTGGCGGTCAGCGCGGCAGCACCTCGAAGCCCATTTCC
>CBFDBV010000237.1:0-7498 GCA_965603135.1 uncultured bacterium | reverse complement strand
CCGGCGGCGTTGGAGTTGTGACCCGCGGGGATCTCCTTCAGCGACTTCACGTGACCGTCTACGAAGCTGTAGTTGGCGATCTCGTTGTGGCGCTTGTCAGGGGGCGTTCGGAAGTCCATAAGCGTCGAGGTCGGGTCCAAAGAGGCGTCAAAGAAGGCCACGCACTCGGAGGGCTTGTGCACCTGGCTCAGGGGGACCGCGTTGTTGGGCAGCAGGCCCACGATGTAGATGGGCATTACCGTGGTGTTCGCCGAATAGCCGTACTGGCCCAGGCCTATCGCCCTCAGGTCAACGCTCGGCGGCCGGTCGCTGGGGCAGAGCAGTATCTGCTCGTTGCGCACGTAGGGCTGCACCATCTGGTAGACCGACCAGACCGACATAGTGGTCAGGTCGCCGGTGATGCAGAAGGGCAGGGTTTCGTCATAGTCCTGGGCGTACATCTGCATTCCCAGGGTCATCTGCTTGAGGTTGCTCTGGCAGTTCGACTGTCGCGCTTTCTCCCTGGCGCGGGCGAAGACCGGTAAGAGAATCGCCGCCAGAATCGCTATGATCGCGATCACGACCAACAGCTCGATGAGGGTGAAGCCGCATGTGTGCAGGGCTGTGCGGCATAGCCCTGGCGAAGTAGTGCGTTTCACAAAGGGCCCCCTTGCGTTTTGCCTGGTGCGATTGACCCGGTACTATAACACCTGTGCGCGGGGGTGAGTTGCCGCACAGTGTTAGGATTGTGTGAACACAGCGGCGGCGCAGGGAGGCCGTTAAGCAGGCTCCAGCGAAGCACTTCTCCTTGAGTCGCGAACACGAACTTCCGAGGAGACGGCGCTATGAGCGGCAAGATCGGGGGGGCGCTGGCAGCACTGATGCTGACAATGGCACTGGCCCGTCCAGCCCTGGCTGAGGGGCCGCCGGAAGCACCCTACGCCCCGGATGAGCATACGCTCTTCCTGCACCACTTCGACGGCAACCTCGAAGCTGACTTCGCGAAGGGCGCGGCCGCGCCCGTCAATGACCCCGGCCAGCGGCACTTCATCGAGGGCGTCTTGGGCCAGGCGCTGGTGTTCAACAGGTCCCAACGCGAACTACAATTCGCCACCGAGGGCAACTACGACCCCGCAGCGGGCACCATCGAGTTCTTCGTGCGCCTGCCGGACATCGGGCCGGCGGGCTTCACCGGCTCGCGCGGCTTCTGGCAGACGCGTGGCGGGCAGAGCTATGGCGGTGGGGACCGCGCGCTTGCGCGCGGCGGGCAGGGCTATGGCGGTGCGGACCGCGCGCTTGCGCGCGGCGGGCAACCCCTGGAAAAGATGCGCTTCGTCATCGGCAGGGGCGATTTCAACCGCGCTCGGACCAACACCAGGCCCGAGGACCTGTTCGCCGATCTGCTGGACGGACAGCTCGGGTTGAAGACCTCCATCGCTGACTGGAAGGCCGACGAATGGCACCATGTCGCGGTGCTCTGGGACGAGAGGTCCGCACGGCTGCTGCTGGATGGGGCGTGCGTGGCGCGCGGGGAGTTCCCCGGGCTGTCGGCGGGCGTGCCTGTCTTCGACGTGGGCACCAACGCCTTCGTGGTGATGGATGAGCTGCGCATCTCCGATGTGCTCAGGGAGGAGTTGCACGTGGCGGATAAGGTGGAGAAGCCGACCGAGTTCAAGCCCATCACCGCGGCGGACCAGAAGAAGCCGGAGTTGCCCGAGCTGCCCAGGCCGCCGCAACGTCATAACGTCATAACGTTACGTTCCGGTGCCGCCAACCTGTTCGTGGATGACTACCTCATCGAGTCCCAGAGCAAGCTCATCCGGCGGCTGGGGCAGGTGCGCAAGCACGAGGGAAACCCGGTCATCAACCCCCAGGGCCTGTGGGAGCAGACCGCGGCCTTCCCGTTCTCAGGTGGCGCCTACCGGCTGGAGCCGGACCAGTGGCTGCTCTGGTACCAAACGTACATCCGGTGGCTGCGGGGCTCAGATCGGACCAGCGTGTGCCTGGCGCAGTCGCAGGACGGTGTGCACTGGACCAAGCCGGAGCTGGAGCTGTTTGAGGTGCGCGGCGTCAAGCCCAACAACGTGGTGCTGGCCAGGGCGCTGGATAATGCGACGGTCATCCACGATCCGAGCGACCCCGACCCCTCGCAGCGCTTCAAGATGGCCATCTACGCCTCAGGAGAGCAGGGCACGGGCATCTACGGCTACGTCTCGGCCGATGGCATCAACTGGACCGAGCTGCCCAATATCCTGGTGCTCAACGCCGGCGACCGCACCAGCCTCTGGCACGACACGCTGCGCGGGAAGTACGTGCTCTTCACGCGCTACCGGCCCATCTACCCGGGCCGCTACATCTTCCGCGCCGAGAGCGATGATTTTCAAAACTGGAGCGAGCCGGAGCTGGTGCTGCACTGGTCGGAGATGGACCGCGTACACGGCATTCAGCACTACGGAGCGGGCGGGTTCTGCTATGGGGACTGCTACGTGGGCTTTCTGGAGGTCTTCCACGTGCCCTATCGGCGGCTGGACACGCAGCTCATCTGTAGCCGGGACGGGAGAGCGTGGCAGCGGGTGTGCGAGGGTGAGGTGTTCCTGCCCAACGGCCCGGAGGGGGAGTTCGATCATTTCTGGGCCTTCCCGGCGGGATCGCCGCCGATACGCGTGGGGGATGAGCTGTGGTTCTACTACTCAGGCCGCGGGCACCCGCACGGCTCGCCGCAGCCGCCGGTCTGGCCGGGCGAGGATGACCCAGGGCGGGCGCGGCACTCCTACTGGGCGGCGACCGGGCTGGCCAAGATGCGCCTGGATGGCTTTGCGGCCATGGACGCCAGCGGCGAGGTTGCAACGCTGATTACGGTGCCGCTCCAGCTCCAGGACGCGAAGGAGCTCGTCATCAACGCGGATGCGGACAACTACCCGACGGGAAGCTCGTGGCTGAAGGTGGGGCTGCTGGACCGCAACATGAACCCCATCGGGGGCTTCGGGGCGGATGAGTTTGACGTTATGACGTCAGATGAGGTGGAGCAGGTCCCGAGTTGGCGAGGGCAGTCTGACATATCGCGGCTGGCGGGCGAGGTGTTCCGGCTTCAATTCCACCTGGTCAATACGCGGTTGTACTCGTTCACCGTCCGTTGAGACTGCTTCGCAGTCTCTTGGGAGTTGCTCTGAGAATGCGATGCATTCTCTTAAGAGAAAGCTCTGCTTTCTCAGCGCAACTCCACCCACCGCCCCCCGCCGCACGTTCATGCGTGCGGCCCACGACTTGAAGGTCCACTCGCCGAAGCTGCCGGGCTCCACGAAGCCGGAGATGCACTGTGACCAGGAGCTGTGCTCGCGCACCGTCATGCGCTGGCGGCAGAGGTTGGCGAACAGCTTCTCACCAGCTTTGGGCGCCTGCATCTGCATCGCCGCCCACGGAATCGCCAGCTCCACGCTCCAGTAATCCTCCCCACGCTCCGTCGCGCTCTCGTAGTCGAGGTTCCACGACTTGTCGCCGGCAGTGTCCTGGTGGCGGGCGTCCCAGCGCACGTTGGTCGGGCTGACGATGATGTGATAGTAGGGGACGCGCTCGGGGCCGGCAGAGACAAACAGGTCCACGCTGTCGCCCAGCCATACGTTGTCATCTCGCTGCTCGCCGACGATCTTGATGGCGCCGATCTTGGGCTCCTCGCAGCGCATCGCTACGTAGAGGCTCTCCCCGTCGTAGGCCACGCGGGCAACCGTCTGGGCGGTGAGCGAGTCCGGCTCCAAGGTCACGTAGGGGACGAACGGCTCCAGGGGCGCGGTCTTCTGCCAGAGCGCATCCTCGAGCTTGCCGTCAATCTGCGGCCTCTCGCCCTGGGGCACTGCCGCGATCTGGGCGGTGCGCTTGATGAGGCTGGCCTCTATCTCCTCGCGTCGGCGCTGCTCGGCGCTCTCGATGATTTCGTCCACGTCAAAGCCCAGGGGCTCGCGGTTCGCCAGCTTCTGCTTCGCCGAGATGACCGCCTCCGGCAGGCCCGGCGGGATATTCTCGTTCTTCCACCAGTTCATCTTCTCGCTGTAGAGCCAGACGTAGCGATCGCTGGTGCTGAGCGCGTGGTAGACGTTGTGCTCGAACCAGAGCGGCCGCTCCTCGGGGGTCAGGTAGTGGCCCGTAACCTTGCGCTCGCGTAGGCCGAAGAGGTGGTCCACGTAGAGCGCGTGCGCGCACTGCACCTGCGCGAGGTACTTGGGCTGGTTCTCGGGCGCAACGAAGGCCAGCCCAAGCTGCTTGATGGCGTGAAAGGCAGAGAGGTACTGCTCGCGCTTCGTGTAGTAGTACGAGCTTTCATTGCCATCGGTGATGATGGTGTCCGGGTCGGCGGCATCGAGCATCCCGTTCAGGAAGGCGGGCAGGAGCCCGTAGTGCAGCTCCGAGAGCTTCCGGTCGCGCTCGGCCAGATCGGGCTCCAGCGCCAGCGATCGGACTATGCTGAGCACAAAGAAGGTGTGAATGACGGGGGCCTGAAGCTCCTGCTCGATGCGGTCCATAAACTGGGCCCCGCGCTTGCGGAGGATCTCCTGATACTGCTGCATACTCTTCTCGCCGGCGTGGGCCTGACTCGTGTACAGCCACGGGTTAGTGCCGTAAGGCTCTGCGTCGAAGCAGAGACCCTTGCACCGGCCCAGGCGCGCGGCCTTGGCGCACAGGCCGACATTGTGCAGCACGCAGTCCCAGTCGGCGTCGCTGAACCAGTCGGCGGTGGACTTGGCATACATGACGACGAAGTTGTCGGTGAACCTGTCCCACTCGATCTTCTCCAGTGCGGCGAACTCGTCGGCGACCTCCGCCTCGTCCCACTTCTCGTTGCGGAAGATGACGCCGATGGAAGGCACGCGCATAATGAGGCCCTCGAAGGGGCGCTCTTCCATCTCGCGGATGTGCTCGGCGACGAAGCTGGGCTTCGGCACATCCCAACCGTACTCGATGAGCTTCTTTTCGAGGGGTTGCGCGGAGGCGAGGCCACTGGCCACCACCAGCGTGACCATTGCCAGGCTCATTGATCGCATCGGCCTATCACCACCTGAAGGGTTTACGCGGGCCGGCCTCGCGCCCTGCGGGCGCTCGTGCGGCCCATCCTCACGACGGCCGCCCACGCCTTTGCTGGTTGCATATTCCTCGCCGGTAGACGCAGGCCTTTCGCTCGACAACGCGGAATCTCGCCTGGCAGAGTCAGCACGAAAGGGGTTCAGGAATGTCCGATCACATCCGCTTCATCAGCGACCGGGCCGACGGCCGCTTCGTGAGCACCGCCGGGTTCGTCCACGCCTACCTGAAGAGCGTCAGGCCGAAGCTCGCCTTCGATCCGAACATAAGCCCGGAGGACTTCCCCGCCTGGCAGGAAGCGGTGCGCGACAAGCTGCGGGAGGTGATGCGCTTCCCCAAGGTCCCCGAGCAGCCTGAGCCCCGGCAGCTGTGGAGCCAGCAGCGCGAGGGCTACGAGCTTCAGAAGTGGGAGGCTTACCCCGAACCGCTGAGCGTGGCGCCCTTCGTGGTGCTGGTGCCGGACGGTGCCAGCGAAAGCTCGCCCGCGGCCGCAGTGCTGTGCTCGCCCGGCTCGGCCACCAGCAAGGAACTGCTGGCAGGCGAGTCGGAATGCGATGGCTCAGAGTCGAACAATCGCCATCCCGTACGCAACCGCATGGCCTGGTGGTACGCCAAAGAGGGCATGGTCGCGGTCGCTGTGGACAATCCCGGCATCGGTGAGCTGTCCGACCCGATCCGCCCTGAGCGGCATGAGATCAGCGTTCACACCATCTGGGCCGGGCGGCACTACGAGGGGCTGTCGGTGTTCCAGCGGCTGCCGATACTCGAGTGGCTGAAGCAGCAGCCCTACGTGGACGAAAACCGCGTGGCGGTGAGCGGGCACTCCCTCGGCGCCAAGCCGAGCCTGATCCTGGGCGTGCTGGACCCTTCGATCGCCGCGGTCGTGTGGAACGACTTCGTGTCCGACTGGCGGGAGCGTGCCGTCGCCGAGAACCTGCTGCGCATCTCGATACATCAGTATGTGCCCGGCCTGCTGGAGTGGTTCGACTACACCGACCTGATGGCCTCGCTGGCGCCGCGGCCGCTGCTGATCAGCGAGGGCGGCCGCACGCGGGACATCGAGAGGGTCAGAGAGGCTTACAGGCTCCTGGGAGCCGAGGAGGACATCGAGGTCGTCTACTATCCGAAGTACGCCACGCCTGATCTCCGCCCGTACGACGACGTGGAGCTGCCGGAGGGGCTGACGATGGAGGAGTACTTCGATTACGCCAACGTTGACGTGCCCCAGCACTGCTTCAAGGAGAACGTGGCGGTGCCGTGGCTGTCGCGGGTGCTCAAACAGTAGCCTTTCGCTTGCCGCCTCTCGCCTGCAAGAGCAGGTGCCGGCGGACATTGGACGGATGCCACCGAAATGAGGAGGAAAGAGAATGCGTCTATGCACGATCAGTGTCGTCCTTGTCGCATCTGTCTGCATGGGCCGGGTTTGGGCGCAGCCAGAGCCGGTTACCGTTGACCCACAGATCGAGCAGGCGATCGCAGCAGGCGACTGGCAAGCGCTTGCCGCGCTCTGCAAGGCCTGGCAGGAGCGCGAGCCCAAGTCTCCATTGGCCGCCTATCTCGCCTCGGAGGCCTATTGCCGGCTCAATCAACCGGACCGCTCATCCCGTGTCTCGGCGCCGATGTTTGAGGCGACGTACAAGGATCCCGACGGCCTGCCGCCCCTCGCGGTCTGGGCCAGAGATTTCGCGGGAAGATATCCACGAGTTTCCACGCCCTGGCAGCTTCTCGCCGACCTACTGACCTATGCCGAGGAATATGACGCCTCAGTTGAGGCTGCCAAGCGCGCCGTGACCCTGGCGCCTGACGACCCGGCCGCGTATCTTACCCGCGGCTGGGCCTACTACTGGGTGGATGACAACGAGCGAGCCATTGCGGACCTCACAAAAGCCATCGAACTCCGACCGGACTACGCCGAGGCCTATCAGTGCCGCGGCGACGTCTACACCTGGGAAGGGGACCACGAGAAGGCCTTGGCGGACTACAACCGGACAATAGAGCTCGTGCCGGATTACGGGGATGCCTACTTCGGGCGCGGCCAACTACATCTTTTCGAGCGGGAACTGAACCCAGCCATCGCCGACCTCACCAAGGCCATCGAGCTTGAACCGTGGTTCACCTGGTCATACGAGATGCGTGGGATCGCATATTACCGCAAGAAGGAATACGAGCACGCGGCGGAGGATTTCGCAAGGTATCTCGAACTCGATCCTTCAGAGGCGAGCTTATGGTTCTACAAGGCTCGTGCGCTTCGGCAGTTGGGGCGCACGCAGGAGGCTATTGCGGCGCTGCGGGAGTTCATAGAGCTGGCGCCCGATCGTGGGTTGGCCTGGCGCATTCCGGAGGCCCGCGCACTACTGCGAGGGCTTGGCACCGCCGAGTAGAGGCGCGGACCCGCTTAGCCCGGAGTATTCGTGAACGGCTTGCGGGGGCTCTGCCCCCGCACCCCCGC
>CBFDBV010000236.1:0-7504 GCA_965603135.1 uncultured bacterium | reverse complement strand
GGCCGCGATGACCGGGGAGGAACCCAGCATCACGCGCGGCCGCGAGCTGATGGACCTCGCCCTCGCGCACCTGACGGCTGCGGCAGAGGCGAGGCCCGCCGAGCCGCAGGTCGTCCCCCAGCCGCCTCGCGGCGGCGTGGTGATTGCGCTGCCCTTTGAGGAGGACTTCGAGCAGCCGCTCGACCCCGATCGCTGGAAGTTCGATCCCGAAGAGCCCGGCGTGAGGGTGAAGGAGGGCAAGCTGGAGTTGGAGATAGCCCGCGGCAGAGGGGCTGGCGTCACGCTCAAGCCGCTGGTGGACTTCTCGGCCACCCCCAGGCAGCTCGACTGGGACTTCCAGTACAATCACAGCGGCGACTGGTACTACCTGATGCTCATTTTCTGCCTCGAGCCTGCCGCGAAGGGTTCGGGCGACATCCTGCGCATCCGCCTCGATCCCGGCATCAGCATGCGCGTCGAGAACGGCGAGACCGCTCCCTCCGGCTACCGGATCAGCCTCACGCCGTACACGAATTACGAGACGAACGTGCCGCATCACATGACCCTTCAGATCGGCCCGAAGGAGTACGCGCTGTGGATTGACGGCGAGCTTCACGGTCGCGGCGAGCATCGCCTGGGCTTCTCGCACGGGCATTTCACCGCGGGCGTTTACAGTGGCCACGGCGGCTTCGGCGACGTCTCCTGGATGGACAACCTGAAGATCAAGCAGATTGACCAACTCACCGACGAGCCGCAGTAGCCCGTCTGGCAGCGGGTGTGTAGCCTGCCGATCCCAAGGTTGCGTTCGTCGCGAACGCCGGGCCGTTGTCGTCCGGAGAGGCCGGACCACCGTCCGGCCTGGCCGTTCGCCTTGCAGGCAACCCGGAGAGGAGAGAGGATGATGAGCGAAGCGCGCGAGGATCAGACCCGGTCAGGCGCGGGCCTCCGGCGGGAGCTGACGCTGTTGGCGCTGGTGGCAACCGCAGTGTGCACGGTCATCGGCGGCGGCATCAACGTGCTGACCGTCGAGATACAGGGCAAGACCCCGGGCATCGGCGACCTCGTTCCGCTCGCCTTTGCGCTCGGCGCGATTCCCGCCATCTTCACCGCGCTGGCCTACGCCGTGTTGGCCTCCGCTATGCCAAGGGCCGGGGGCGGATACACTTACATCTCGCGCGCGCTGCACCCCTTCCTGGGCTTCATTGCCACCTTCAGCAAGTGGTTCGGCCTGGCGGCGGCCTGTGGGGTGATCGCCTACATTGACGTTACCCTCATCAAGGCCGCCGCGGCGTATGCGAAGATGCCGGGCCTGGCCGCCTTCCTGGAGACCGACGGCGCGCGGCTGTGGATACCGATCGCCCTGCTCTGGCTCTTCTGGCTCGTCAACCTGGTGGGGGTGCGCAAGTACGGGGCGACGGTCATTGTGCTGATGATTCTGATGCTCGCGGGCGGCGCGATAATGATCGTCGTCGGCTTCCTGACCGGGCCGGAGCGCTGGCAAGCGCTCGCCGAGCGGGCCGGCACCTGGGGGCCGGTGCAGGAGACTCTCGCGGCCAGCCCTGCCGCTCAGTCCGGCGTCTCGGTGCTCATCCAGGCGACCAGCGTGCTGTTCTTCGCATACATCGGCTTCGCCACCGTGTCCCAGGCCGGCGGCGAGTCGCGCGATCCGTCCCGACTCCTTCCCAGGGCCCTCGTGATCGCCACCGCGCTCATCACCGGCTACTACCTGCTCGTATCGGCGGCGGTCTATCACTGCGTGCCGTGGCAGTGGCTGTCCGGAGCCGTGGCCCAGCAGGCGCCTGAGCTGTCGGTGCCGGAGGTGCTTGGCGTACTTCTGCCGCCCTCGCTGGCGGTATTCGTGGCCCTGATGGCGGCGGTGGCGCTGGCCAACGACATCCCGCCGATGCTCCTGTCCATCTCTCGCCTCTTCTACTCCTGGGCGCAGGACGGCATCTTCCCCTCCGGCCTGGCCGCGGTCAACCGCCGCTTCGGCACACCGCACTGGGCGCTCACCATCAGCGCGCTCATTTCAACTCTAGTGGTCTTCGAGTGTCACTTCCACGGCTTCTTCACCGGCATAGACACTGTCGTCATCGCGCTGTGCTTCACCTATCTGCTCGCGGGCGTGGCCGTCCTCACTCTTCCCTGGCGCAATCCTGAGCTGTACAGCCGCATCAGGTTCATCCGCTCGCGGGCGGCGCAGGTCGTCGTCGCGCTCCTCTCGGTGGTCACAATCGCCCTGCTGCTTTGCACGCAGTTTCAGAGCGACCTGCAAGCCGCCGCCGACCGGGGCTACGAGGCTCTGGCTCAGGGGCAGTCGGTGGGCTGGGCGTGGATGGTGGCTCTCTCGCGCAGCATGGTTGTGCTGTGGGTATTGGTGATGGTGGTGGGCGCGATCATCTTTGCGGTGATGTGGTCAGCCCGGCGCGCGGCCGGCCGGGACCCGGCTGCGGTCTTCGCCACCTTGCCGCGGGAAGCGCCGGACGAACACGACGTGCCTTGAGGCCCGGCCGTTGCTGCCTCACCGCAGTTGCGTCACGGCCCGCTCGAACCCGGCCAGTAGGTCGGAGCTCCTGGCCTGTCCGCCGTAGCCTTGGCGAAGGCGGGCTCCGACAACTGCTTCTCAGCCGGAGCGCCGGCAGGAGGGAGCTCGTCATAGGCGAGAGCGATCCGCAGCAAACCGGCCAGCAGGCCTGGCTGAACCGCAACGTGCTCGCGCTGTCGGCGACCAGCCTGCTCACCGACGTGCACAGTCACACCATCCTGGCGCTGCTGCCGACCTTTATGTCCGACGTGCTGGGGATGTCCAAGGGGCTCATCGGGCTGGTGGAGGGCCTGGGCACCGCGGCGGCTGCCGCCACGCAGTGGCTGTCCGGCTGCATCTCCGATCGCATGCGCCGCCGCAAGCCGTTCGCGGTCACAGGCTACGCGCTCTCGCTCGCGGTCAAGCCCTTGCTGGCCATCGCTCAGAGCTTCGGCCACGTGCTCTTCGTGCGCCTGGCGGACCGCCTCGGCAAAGGCATCCGCACCGCCCCGCGCGATGCGCTCATCGCCGACAGCGTGCCCGATGACAGACGCGGTCGCGCCTTCGGGTTCCACCGGACGGCGGACACGGCGGGGGCGATCGGCGGCTCGCTGCTGGCCTTCCTGCTGATGCGGGCCCTGGGCGGCGACTACCGCATGACCTTTCTATGGGCGACCGTCGCCGGCGTGCTGTCCGTTGCGGCGGTCATCCTCTTCGTCAGGGAGGTGGTGCCGCGCGCGGAGGTCGAGGTGGGGGAGAGCGCCGGTGCCGGCGGCCCTCTGCCTCGCGCCTTCAAGCTGTTCCTGGTCGCGCACAGCCTGTTCTACCTGGGCAACCTCAGCTACGCCTTTCTGCTGCTGCGCGCGGGCGAGGTTGGCGTGCCGCACGTGACGCTGGGGCTGCTCTACCTGGCGTACAACACGGCCTATGCGCTCAGCGCCTTTCCGGGGGGGAGGTTCGCGGACCTGGCCGGAGCGCGCGCCGCCCTGATCGCGGGCTACTTGCTCTTCGCCGCTACCTGCCTGGGGATGCTGCACGGCGGTGGGCCGGCGATGATGTGGCTGTGGTTCGCCATCTATGGGATGCACCGCGGCTTTGTGGACCCCGCGCGATCCGCTTACAGCTCATCGCTGGTGGCCAGCGCTCGGCGCGGCAGTGCCCTGGGCCTGATGCACTCGCTGGCGGCGCTGATGTCGCTGCCGGCCAACCTCGTCGCGGGGCTACTCTGGGATCAGCTCGGCAGCACGTGGCCGTTCGCCTTTGGCGCGGCGGCTGCCATATTGGCCGCCGGCATGCTGCTCGGCTCGGCGAACGGTGGCCGGTCCCTTGCGATCCAGCACGCGCACCGAGACTAGGGAAAGCCCTCTGGGCAGTTGCGCACGATGACCCTCGTTGCCGGAGCCTAACCGTGGCTCTCGCCTATCGGCAGGCTGACTGTGAAGGTGCTTCCCTCGCCGAGGGTGCTGGTCACAGAGATGGCGCCCCCGTGCGCCTCGACCACCGACTCCACGATGGCCAGGCCGAGCCCCGTTCCTCTGACCTCGGAATCGCGCGCCATCTTGGCCCGCACAAACTCACCGAAGATGCGCGGGATGTCCTCCTCGGCGATCCCGATCCCCGTGTCACTGATCGAGACGTGGACGTGGCTGTCGTCCGCTGCCACCGCCACCGTCACTTGTCCGCCCGACAGGGTGTACTTGATCGCGTTGGAGAGCAGGTTGGCGACCATCTCGCGCAGGGCCTCCGGCTCCCCTTGGATCGTCGGCGCCGCCTCCGCGATCTCCGTGCTGATACGCACGCTCTTGGTCAGCACCTGGTCCTCGACCAGGTCAATGGCGTCCTCGACGAGGTGTGGCACTGAGACCTGCACGAATTCCTCTTCCAGGTGGGCTTCCCGGCTGCGCGTGAGTGTGAGGAGGTCCTCGGTCAGTTCCAGCGCATCCTGGGCGCGTCGCTCCGCCCGTCGCATCAGGTCCGCCTGGCTGGGCGGGGTCTGACCGGTCAGGCCCTCCAGCACCACCCGGAGCATCGTGGCGATGGCTGACAGCGGGGCCCGCAGCTCGTGCGAGACCCGCCGCATGTAGTGAACCTGCATCTGCTGCACTCTCTGCAGCTCCCCGAGCGCCAGCTCACATTGCGAGGCCTGCTCCCCAAGCTCATCCGCCGTCTCCGTCAGCTCGCCCTCGCGCTGACGCAGCCGCGCCGTGATGCTCGTCGCCAGGAACGCGGCCAGGTAGAGGGCGGCGCCGAAGACCGCCACCAGCAGCCAGATCAGCGGCGACCTGTGGAGCTCTGCCGGCGTGAGCCCCGCCAGGTGGAAGTGCCTGATGATCCCTTGTTGCTCCAGCACCGCCATCGCTGCGTAGAGCACGAGAGCGTAGGTGGCGTACAGGTAGGTGGCGCGCCGGGACAGGAGGATGCTGGCGATGATCATGGGGAGAACGTAGAAGATTGCCAGGGGGTTCTCGACCCCGCCCGAGTAGTGAACCAGCACCGTCAGGGCGGTCAGATCGGTGGCTATCTGCGCCAGCGCCATACGCCGGGCGTCGCGATACTGCAGTCGCTCCCGGCCGCGTTGGTGGCCATCCAGCCAGGCGAGAAAGCCGGCGTTGTAGATCACCGCCACCACCGCGAGCAGATAGAGCGGCACGAGCGGCAGATCGAAGTCCAACACTGCGTTCGCGAAGTATCCGACCACGATCACGGCCACTGCCGACTGCCAGCGCAGGCGGATCAACCACCGAATCCGCCTGGTCAACTCCAGCTCGGTCAGATTCAGTCGCACTGTCACGAGTAGACCTCACCGGCCGCTGTCGCCGAGGACCTCCGCCACCTGCTTGAGCAGCTTGGCGGGTTCCGCGGGCTTGTCTATGAAGCCCTGCACGGGAAGATACTCCCCGGGCTCGTAGGTGCCGTCGCCGCGTTCGGGATAGAACTTGAGCCGCGTGGTGTCGTGAATCGCCGTCAGCACGATTATCGGCGTCTGCGCTAGGTCCTCGGGGTACTCATTGCGCAGCTTCCAGACGAACTGGAAGCCCTCGGTGCCAGCCGGCATCATCACGTCCAGCAGGATCAGGTCCGGCCGCGCCGCCGTCACCTTCTCCAGGGCCTCCTCTGCGCTGGTTGCCGCCTCCACCTGATACGATTCGCTCTTCAGCACCAGCGTCAGGGCCTCTACGATGTCGGGATCGTCGTCAACGACCAGGATAGTCGCCTTGTTCGCCATGCTTGTTTGCCTCCCTCATCGTGGCCGCTGTTGTGCACAACGCTGGCCTCAATGCCCAGCATCCGTTTGCGTCTACGCCGCGTCATCTTCGACCAGGCGCTCCACCATCTCCACCACCTCGCCCACGCGCCGTCCCACTGTCGGGCTCAGGCCCTGCCCCGGCGCTACCTCTTCAGGCTCCACGCCGACGATGGTCACCTCCGGCCTGATGCCGGTCACAGCGGCCAACTCGATGACATCCAACAGGTCGAGACCGTGCAGCGACGAGGTGCGCCGGAGCGGCGGGACTTCAGTCCCGCCCGCGTCGTTGGTGCCCTGCGCCTGCTCAGGCGTAAACTGGTAGATGCTCCCCGGCTCGCCGCCGGCGCGCACCGCGTCTATCACTATCACCCGCCGTGCGCCCTCCATCTCGCATATCAGGTCGAAGCCCCGCGTCCCCAACTCGAGCACACGCACCCGTGCCCCCAACTCCCGCCCTTGCAGTTCGCGCGCCACCGCCATCCCGACGCCCTCGTCGCGCATCATCTCATTGCCGACGCCGACCACCAGTAGGTCGGGCTTCGCGGGCCGACTCGCGCTCAAACGAACTCGACCTCCAGCAGGTGCGTCGCGCAGGAGATGCACGGATCGTACGCGCGCACCAGCATCTCCATCGTCAGGCGGATGTCATCCTCAGGGCGGTCCAGGATGCCGGGCACCATCGCGTGCAGGTCGTGCTCGATGTTGTTCAGGTTCTGGTTCGTGGGGATGATCAGGTTCGCGTGGGTTATGACGCCTTCCTCGTCGAGCGTGTAGTCGTGGAACAGGATGCCCCTGGGCACCTCCGAGACGCCCACCCCACGCCCGGCCTTGACCTCCACCTCGGGTATCTCCTCTTCGATGCCGCGCTCCAGCAGCTCGTCAATGATTTCGATGGCCTCTTCGGCCGCATGCACGCACTCAACGAGCTGCGCGTGGTTGATCATAAACGCATGATGGCAGGGAACCTCCAGGCCCAGCCGCGCCGCGGCTTCCTTGGCCTCCGGGCAGAGCTGCTCGTAGTTCACGTTCACTCGCGCCAGCGCGCCCACCATGTACGGGCCGACCTCGGTCTGCGCGTGCTTCGCGTGCGAGTGCGGCACGACGAACTCGCGCACCTTGTCCAGGTAGTCCGTTTTGGCGGTGCTGTCGCCGTTGCTGGAGCGGATCTCGGTCCCGTCATAGAGCGCGTAGCGCTCCGGATGGTGAAGGCACACGTACTCCGTCTCCCGCTCGAACTCCGGGAACTGAAGGCCCGAGAACAGCTCGACGCAGGCGTCAAGGTCCTCGCGTGCGCCGACCAGCCGCTCGCGCAGCCCGGCCAGGTCCTCCTCCTTGGGCTGGTCGGTGAAGCCGCCGGGGCACCAGTTGCAGGCGTGTATGTGCCGCCCGCCGACCACCTCACAGATGTCGTTGGCCAGCCGCTTGAGCCGCAGCGCGATCTGTATCTCGGCCGGATGACTCTCCGCCAGCGGGATGACACTCCCCACGCCCAGCAGGTCAGGGAGCACCAGGTACAGCACGTGCAGCACGTGGCTCTCCAGGATCTCGCCATCGAAGGCCAGGCGGCGCAGCAGAGTCGTCTGCTCGGAGGGTTCGATGCCCATCGCAGCCTCCGTCGCCTGCACCGACGCGCTGCTGTGGCCCGTGGAGCAGATGCCGCAGATGCGGCACGTTATCTCCTGGGCCTCGTACCACTTCCGCCCCAGCAGCATCGCCTCGAAGAAGCGCGGCGACTCCACGATGTCCAGCCGCAG